>NZ_JBEHZD010000330.1:0-8999 GCF_040240285.1 Streptomyces sp. HSW2009
CCCCCCCCCCCCCCCCCCCCCCCTCGGCGCCCGGCGGGGGGGCGCCGCCGCCCGCGCGCCCCCCCCCGCGGCGCGCGGGCCGGCCGGGGGGGGGGCCCCCCCCCCCCTCCGCGTACGCCTGCTCGTACTCCGCGTCCGTCAACAGGGCGCGGGCCGTGGCCTCCGCCTGGGTCCGCTGCGCCTGGTGCACCCGGCCGAGGTGCAGCGCCGCCGGGTACTGGGCGTCGTGGGTGCCGATCATCCGCGCCGCGGCCCTGGCCCGCTCGGTGCCGCCGAGGCCAGCCAGAGCCTGGGCACCGGTGACCAGTTGGGCGACCGGCACCTGTGGCACGACCGTGCTGGTCACCGAGGACTGCGTCTTGGCGAGCGCGGAGCGCAGCCGCACCAGCGCGTCGGCCGGCCGCCCCTCCAGCACGTCGAGCCAGCCGAGCAGCCCCTCCATCACCCCGTGGAACAGCTCGTGCGTACGCCCCCCGAACTCCGCGAGCTGCTGCTCGAACTGGCGCCGCGCCTGCCCGAGTTGTCCCCGTTCGGCGCACAAGATGGCGTAGTGCAGCCGGGCGTACGACATGGCTTCGGTGCTCATCCGCTGGCCCTCGGCCAGGATCTCGGCGAGCATCTGGGCGCCCTGCTCGACCTCTTGTTCCGTCGCGGCGCGCTCGATCAGCAGGCCGGCGAGCCGGGCCCGCAGCAGCGACACCTGGCTCTGCGCGCCGAGCCGTTCGGCGTATCCGATCGCCTGCCGGTAGTCATCGGCAGCCGCCTCGTAGTCGCCGCGGGACTCGCGCAGTTCGCCGCGCCCGGCGAGCGCCTCGGCCGCGCCCCAGGAGTCGCCGAGCCGGGCGAAGATCTCCAGGCTCTCGCCGATGTCGTCGTCGAGCGCCGCGGGGTCGGCGTGGCGGGCGGAGAGCACCTTGGCCCGCAGTTGCAGGGCGAACGCCAGCTCCCAGGGGTCGCCGAGCGCGCGGCTGGTGCGCACCGACGCGTCGACGATCTCGTGCAGTTGCGCGTACTCACCGGCCATCAGCGCCGCGAAGAACCAGAGCACCCCCGGCATCCGACAGGTCTGCGGCAGCCCCGGCCGGTAACTGGCGGCGAGCCCCTGCAACTGCCGTTTGACCTCGGGCTGTTCCATCTGGTGCAGATCGCCCTCCAGGATGGCGAGCGCCAGCAGCCGGACGCCGCGCCGCGCCTCCTGGAGTTGGTCGGGCGCCATGGGCGGCGGTGTGTCGATGGGCCGCGCCGTGAGCGGCGGGGCGACCGTGACGGGGGGCAGGAACGGGTTGGGCCCGAGTTCGGACGCGGCGCTCGCCCAGGTCCGCAGGTCGGCGCGGTGGCCGCGCAGATGCCAGAACCAGTGCAGGGACAGCACCAGGCACAGCGCCTCGTGCTCGTCACCGGCGGCGACGGCCCGGCGCAGCGCGGTGCGCAGGTTCTCGTGCTCCCGCTCCAGGGTCCACAGCCAGCCCCCCTGGTCGGCACCGCGCAGCAGCGGGTCGGCGCGGCGGGCGAGTTCGCGGTACGCGACGAGGTGGCGACGCTCCACGGCGGGCCGCTCGCCCGTCTCGTCAAGCCGCTCGGCCGCGTACTCGGCGACCGTCTCCAGGAGTCGGTAGCGCATGCTGTCGTCGCGGCCAAGGTCGGCGGAGAGTTCGATGTCAGGACCGGTCGGGCCGGCCCGCAGCGGCTCGGGACGTCGGCGCGCCCGCCCGTCGCCGGGACCGACGCCCGGCCCCGCGGCGTCCGTCGGCCCCGCGACCACCAGCGACTTGTCCACCAGCGAACCGAGCAGCGCGGCGACGTCCCGGGGGTCGACGGCGTGTTCGGTGGGGGTGGCTGTGGGGAGGCCGTCGGCGCTGGGGTCGGGGCCGGGGTGCGGATCGAGGGCTGCGCCAGCGTCGGGGGCGAGGCCGGGGTGTGCATCGAGGGCCGGGCCAGCGCCAACGCCAGGGTCGGCGCAGACCGCCTCGGCTGAGGCCAGGTCGCAGCCGCCCGCGAAGACCGAGAGCCGGCGCAGCACCGCGCGCTCCCGTTCGTCCAGCAGGTCCCAGGACCAGTCCACGACCGCCCGCAACGTCTGCTGCCGCGGCAACAGGGTGCGGCTGCCGCTGGTCAGCAGCCGGAAGCGGTCGTCAAGCCGGTCGGCAAGTTGCCTGGGCGAGAGCAGCCGCAGCCGGGCCGCGGCGAGCTCGATGGCCAGCGGCAGCCCGTCGAGCCGACGACAGATCTCCGCGCACGCCTCCGGGTCGTCGTCGACCTGGAACCCGGGCCTGGCCGACGCGCCCCGGTCCGCCAGCAGCCGCAGCGCGACCGGCTGCGGCAGCGGGTCCACGGAGCGTACGAGCTCACCCGGTACGGCCAGCGGCTCCCGGCTGGTGGCCAGCACGGTGACCTCGGGACAGGACGCGAGCAGCGTCTCGGCGAGCCGGGCGGCGGCCTCGATGACGTGCTCGCAGTTGTCCAGGATGAGCAGCATGCGGCGGGCCGCGCAGTGTTCGGTCAGCCGGGCCAGCGGATCGCGGGTGGCCAGGTCGGCCGTGACGCCCAACTCCTCGGCCGCGCTGCCGCGGATGACCGTCTCCCGCGCGCCGAGCGTGGTCAGCACGGTCTCCACGACGGTGTCCGGGTCGTGCGCGGGGGCGAGTTCGGCGAGCCAGACGCCGTCCGGCCAGTCGGTGGCGACACTGGCCGCGGCCACCTTCGACAGCCGCGTCTTGCCGGAACCGCCCGGTCCGAGCAGCGTGACCAGCCGCTGCGTCCGCAGGTCGGCGCGGAGCGCCTGAAGGTCACGTTCCCGCCCGACAAAACTGGTCAGAGACGACCGCAAGTTGCCACTCGACGGAACGACCGCCGCGGCCACCGGCTGTGCCTCGCCCGCCGTACCGCGGTGGTCCGGCCCCGCCCCTTCGGACGGCGTCTCGGCTGACGCTCCGGAGGGCCCCCCGGATGACAGCCCAGCTTCGGACCCGCCCCCGACCCTGTCCACGGCTCCGGCTCCGGCATCGGTTGACGGCCCGGCCCCGTCCACGGCCCCGGTTCCGGCCGCATCGCCACGCCCGGCCCCCGCGGCCACACCCACCCTCGTACTCGTACTCGTACTCGTACCGGCACCGGCACCGGCACCACGGTTATTCGTGGCGCCCGGAGCACCCACGGTCGGCCCGGGCGCGGCCTCCGCACCGGCGCTCGCGGCACCGTACGGACCGTTGCCGTAGCCGGCGTCACCGTACGGACCACTGCCGTGGCTGGCGTCACCGTACGAACCGTCACCGTACGAGCCGCTGCCGTACGAACCCCCACCGTGCGGGGCCGCGTCGGACGGCGGCTCCGCATGCGGGGGCGAGGGGTCGGCGGCGGGGCGGGGGGAGTCTTCCGCCGCTGGTGGGGCCGGGTGGTGCGTGGGGGCGGGGGTGAGGAGTTCGGCGTGCAGGGTGCGGAGTTCCGCGCTGGGGTCGGTGCCGAGGCGGCTGGCGAGTTCGCGGCGCACCTGCTCGTACGCGGCCAGTGCCTCCGCCGTCCGGCCGGTGGCGCGCAGGGCGCGGATGCGCAGCGCGTGCAGCGACTCGTCCAGCGGGTGGGCCCCGCACAGTTCGGTGAGGACCGGCAGCGCGTGGGCGGCGCGGCCCAGCGCGAGGTCGGCGCGGGCCCGGTTGCGGCGGGCGTCCAGGTGGCGGGCCTCGGCGCGGGCCGCCAGGGCCGTCCTGCTCGGCAGGTCGCTGAGTGCCGGGCCGCGCCACAGCGCGAGGGCCGCATCGAGCAGGTCGGCGGCGAGCGCGGGATCGCCCTCGTCCAGCGCCCGGGCGCCGTCCTGGGCGAGCCGTTCGAAGCGGTGCAGGTCGATCGAGTCCGGGTCGGTCTGGAGCAGGTAGCCGCCGTCGACCGAGACGATCGCGGTCCGGCCTATCGCCCGCCGCAACCGGCCGATCAACGCGTGCAGCGCCCCGCCGGCGTCCCGGGGCACGGTGCCGCCGGTCCCGGGCGCGCCGGGGTCGCCGTCCCAGACGTCGGAGATCAGCGCGTCGACCGAACGCACCCGGCCGGGGCGCAACGCCAGCGCCGCCAGCAGCGCGCGCAGTCGGGCACCGCCGAGCGGGACGGGGGTGCCGTCCTCATGATGGGCCTGGGTGGTGCCGAGTATGCCGTAGCGCACGCCGTCCATTGTCGTCGACGACCAAGGCGTGGGGTGCAGGGGACCTCGCCCTCCAGCCTTCGCCCGCGGAGCGGGGTGCGGGAGTTGTACGAATCCTCCGTATCCGCCGGCCCGCCGGAAACCTCCGGCCGGCTCCGCCACGGGGCGCGGGCCCGGTACGCACGGCGGTGGGTCGTGGTGGGCGGCAGCGGGTGGGGGCTGCTCCGGCCCGCCAGGTCGCCCTGGCAGGCCCGGCTCCTCCCCCTGCCCCGGCTGGCCTAGCTGACCCGACGGGCCTGCCTGCCCTGGCCGACCCGGCCGCTCCCGCTGACCTGGCTGACCCGGTTGGACCGGTTGCCCTGGCTGGCCCGGCCGCTCCCGCTGGTCTGGCCCTCCGGACCGGTCCGCCCGTACCGCCTGTTCCGCCCGTGGCTCGGGGTACCCGGCATCGCCCCGGTCCGACGCGGCGTGGCCCGACGGGAGGTGATCCGCCCCCGGGCGGTCCGCCGCGAAACGATCCGCCGCGGAGTCGTCCACCTCGGACCGGTCCGCCGCAGGCCACGGTGGGACATCAGCGCGCGGTGGGGCGGGGCCGTCGCGGCGGTGCGGGCAGCCCCGGCCGGGGCGCAGCGGGCGGGCCCGCCGTGCGCCGCCGTCCACCGACCGACATCTGCCGGGCACTCCGTCGTGGCCACCCATCTCTTCCCCGTCCCCCGAACCGGCTCTTCCGGTCCCACTCTGCCCGGAACCCCGCGCAGCCCGCGCCTCGTTTTTTCCCCGCCGGGCGCGTCGCGCGACTACCGTCGGCCGGGTGGGCGCCCCCGTACCCGGCGCCCGGCCCGTCCCCCGTCCCTGCCTGGAGCCGCGCCCATGACCGCCGCCGTCAGCCGCCACGACCGCCGGGTCAGCCCGGTCTTCCTCCTGCTGGTGGTCGTGTGCGGCCTGGCCGGCTGGGTGGTGTGGGAGGACGCCACCACGGGCACCGGCTTCACGGTGTTCGTGTTCGTCGTCGCCGGCTGGGTCGTCTCGCTCTGTCTGCACGAGTACGCGCACGCGCGCACCGCGCTGCACTCCGGTGACGCGTCGATCGGCGCCAAGGGCTATCTGACGCTGAACCCGCTGAAGTACGCCCATCCGCTGCTGAGCATCGGACTGCCGGTGCTGTTCGTGGTGCTGGGCGGGATCGGGCTGCCGGGCGGTGCGGTCTTCATCGAGCGGCACCGCATCCGGGGCCGCTGGCGGCACAGCCTGATCGCGGCGGCCGGGCCGGCGACGAACGTGCTGTTCGCGGTGGTGGTCAGCGCCCCGTTCTGGCTCGGGCTGCTGGACGATGCGCCGCCGGCGTTCCAGGGCGCGCTGGCCTTCCTGGCGCTGCTCCAGGTCTCCGCGGCGCTGCTGAACCTGCTGCCGGTGCCGGGCCTCGACGGCTATGCGGTGATCGAGCCGTGGCTCTCGCCCGGGGCGCGTCAGCAGGTGGCGCCGTTCGCCCCGTTCGGGCTGCTCCTCGTGATCGGCCTGCTGTGGATTCCCGAGGTGGGCGGGGCGTTCTTCGACGCCGTGGACGCGCTCCTGCGCACCCTTGACGTGCCGGAGTCCGCCACCCGGTACGGGTACGACGTCTTCCGCTTCTGGCGCGATGTGCCGCCGGCCGAGACGGGCTGGTACCCCGCGCAGGGGAGCTAGGCGGTGGGCAGGTTGCCCTCGGCCGCCGCCCGCTCGGCCCGCCTCTTGCGCACCGAGAACCACCACAGGTTGCTGGTGAGACCGGCCATCAGCACCCAGACGATGCCCAGCAGGCTCCCCTTGGCGAAGGACACGATGGCAGCCACCACGGCCAGCAGGCATACGACCAGCGCGTAGACGGCGATGCGCCGGGTGGGGTCGGGCTTGGTCTGGGCGGGCATGCGATGGCTCCTGCAAGGACGGCGGTCGGACCCGGCCATTGTCCCCCACTCACCCCGCCCGCCCACCGCCCGGTCTCCCCCTCGCCCGGGCCCCGCCCCGGCGCCGGTCTCCGCCGCCGCACCGTCCGACCGCGGGGCGAGTCCTGCCGTGCGACGCCGCGGACGAACCGGGCCGCGTACGGAACCGGGCCCGCACCGGGTCGTACAGCGCCGGGCCCAAGCCGGGTCGGACGGCCCCGGCCCCGGCCCCGCCCCCGGCCCCGAGCCGAGTCGTACGGCCGCGGCCCCGCGCCAAGCCGGACGGCACCGGTCGACCCCGCCCGCCCCACCCCGATGCAGGTCAGACGTCCGTGAGGCGCAGTCCCGCGTGGGCCTTGTAGCGGCGGTTGGCGGAGATCAGGTTGGCCACCAGCGACTCCACCTGGTGGGCGTTGCGCAGTCGGCCGGCGAAGACGCCGCGCATGCCGGGGATGCGGCCGGCCAGCGCCTGCACCACGTCGGTGTCGGCCCGGCGCTCGCCGAGCACCAGCACGTCGGTGTCGATCTCGGCGACCTCCGGGTCCTGGAGGATCACCGCGGACAAGTGGTGGAAGGCCGCGGTCACCCGCGATTGGGGCAGCAGCGCGGCGGCCTGCTGGGCCGCGCTGCCCTCGGTGGGCTTGAGCGCGTACGCGCCCTGCTTGTCGAAGCCGAGCGGGTTGACGCAGTCGATGACGAGCTTGCCGGCGAGGTCGTCGCGCAGCGCCTCCAGCGTCCGCGCGTGTCCTTCCCAGGGCACCGCGATGATGACGATGTCGCTGCGGCGCGCGCACTCCGCGTTGTCCGCGCCCGACACGCCGTGGCCGAGTTCGGCCGCGGCGGCCTGGGCCCGGTCGGCCGCCCGCGAGCCGATGATCACCTGCTGGCCGGCCTTGGCCAACCGGTAGGCCAGGCCCCGGCCCTGGTCGCCGGTGCCGCCGAGGACGCCGACCACCAGGTCGGACACGTCGGGCAGCTCCCACGGGTCCTTGGCCGGTGCCTTGCCCGCGGCCGGCGCCGCGCCCTTGCTCGTGTCATCAGGAGTAGTCATACGGCGATCCTGCCAGCACCGCAGGTCCGCGGGCGGACCGGGCGGCGTGGCGCCGCTCACGCCTTGACGCTGCCCTCGGCGAGGCCGGTGCGCCAGTACCGCTGGAGCACACCCATCAGCACCATCAGCGGGATGACGGAGAGGAAGGCGCCGCCGACGGTGTACTGGTAGAGCTCGGGCTGCCGGTCGGCGTACCCCTGCCAGCCGACCAGGCCGAGTTGGATCGGGTAGAGGTCGGCGTCGTTGAGCATGACCAGCGGCAGGAAGAAGTTATTCCAGATGTGTACGAACTGGAACAGGAAGACGGTCACCAGGGCCGGGCTCATCAGCCGCAGCACCAGCGTGCTGAAGATGCGCAGTTCGCCCGCGCCGTCGATGCGGGCCGCCTCAAGGAGCGAGTCGGGCACCGCGGCCGACGCGTAGATCCGGCACAGGTAGACGCCGAACGGGCTGACCATGCTGGGCAGCAGCACGCTCCAGTAGCTGTCGGCCAGGCCGATCTCGCTGAACAGCAGGTAGAGCGGGAGGGCGAGGGCGGTGCCGGGGATCAGCACGCCGGCCAGGATCAGGTTGAAGACGCCTTCGCGGCCGGGGAAGACGAACTTGGCGAGCGCGTAGCCGGCGGCGGCCGAGAGCAGCGTTGCGGCCACCGCGCCGACGCCCGCGTACAGCAGGCTGTTGAGCAGCCAGGTGACGTAGATCCCGTCGTCGTAGGTGAGGACGTCGTGCAGGTAGTCGATGGGGTGCGGGTTGGCGAACCAGAAGCCGAAGGTGCCGAAGAGGTCGCCGGTGTTCTTGGTGGCCGAGACGGTGAGCCAGTAGACGGGCACCAGGAAGTAGACGGCGGCGACGGAGAGCAGTGAGACGGTGATGATGCGGTGCCGCAGCGGCGGTTGCTGGCTCATGCGTCGTCCCTCCCGTCCCGGGAACCCCGGCCGACGAGTTTGAGGAATCCGAACGACAGGACGCAGGCGACCAGGGCGAGCAGGACCGCCTCGGCCGCCGCGATGTGCTGGTTGTTGCTGGTGAACGCCTCGTTGTAGGCGTTCAGGTTGGGGGTGTAGCCGGAGTCGATGGAGGTGCCGAGCGGGCGCAGCACCATCGGTTCGGCGAAGAGTTGCAGGGTGCCGATGATGCTGAACACGGTGGTGAGCACCAGGGCGGGTCTGATCAGTGGCAGCTTGACGTGCCGGGCGACCTGCCAGGCGCTGGCCCCGTCGATCCGCGCGGCCTCGAAGAGTTCCGCGGGGATCGCCTTGAGCTGGGCGATCAGGACGAGCATGTTGTAGCCGGTGAACTGCCAGGTGACGATGTTGGCGATGGACCACAGGACGGTGTCGCTCGACAGGAAGTCCACGTGCCAGCCGGCCGAGTCGGCCATCTCCACCAGCGGGCTGATGCCGGGCACGTAGAGGAAGCCCCACAGGATGGAGGCGATGACGCCGGGGATGCCGTACGGGAGGAAGAAGGCGGTGCGGAAGAAGCCGACCCAGCGCGCCGACGCGGCCTCAAGGAGCAGGGCGAGCGCGGTGGCGAAGATGATCATCACCGGGATCTGGACGGCGCCGAAGAGCAGTACGCGGCCGAAGCCCTCGATGAAGCGGTCGTCCTCCAGGGCGTAACGGTAGTTGGCGAATCCGGCCCAGACCTCGTTGGTCTCGCCGCCGAGGCCGAGCGGCGCCGGCCGTTCGACCTTGAGCAGGCTCTGGTAGACGGCGTAGCCGATGGGTGCGAGGAAGCAGAGCAGGAACACCGCGAGGAACGGCAGCAGGAAGCCGACGGCTGCCCGGGCGTTGCGGGCCTCGGTGCGGGTGGGGCGCTTCACGTTGCGGTACTCCTATCGCCTGGCGGCCGGTCGGGGTCTGCGCGCGGCGCCCGGCCCGCCGGGGGGCGGGGC
>NZ_JBEHZD010000331.1:0-8981 GCF_040240285.1 Streptomyces sp. HSW2009
GGTTGGTGGGGCCCCGCCCGGGGCGCGCCCCCGCCCCCCGCCCCGGGCTGGGGGGGGGGGGGGGGCCCCGCGCCCCCCCCCCCCCCCCCCCCCACCCCCCCCCCCCGCGCGGGGGGGCGGGGGATGTGCGCAACGCCTCGCGTGACATCTCGCACGGAGCACCGCTCCCGCGCGTGGGAGCGGGAGACGGGGCAGTGGGACGACGCTCCGTACGGGGCGCAGGTACGGGATCTCGCTCCGGGACACGGGGCGCCGGGCAGCGGGACGGGGCCACGGGGCGCGGAGCGCTCGTACGGGGCACGGAGCGCGGGGCAGTGCGGGCAACGCTCCGTACGGGCGTCGTGGGTGGCTCGGGCGCTGCGGACGGGGCGGTCGGCGGCGTACTCGCGGTGTCACACCAGAACGGCGCCCTGACGGCCCGCCCCACAGGGCCGTCGCCCCGTGCCCCCGCGCGCGAGGCCGGGCGGCGCGGTGTTGGCCCGTAGCCGCCGAAGGCCAGGCGGAAGCAGACAGGCCGGACCAGCACGGGGCGGGCAGACGGGGCCGGCGGGGCGGAGCGGCGCCAGGACCGGCGCTGCCCGCCCGGGCCGGTGGTTAGCTCAGGCCGGCGCTGCGGGCCCGGGCGACGGCGGGGCCGATGGCCGCGCCGACCGCCTCCACGTCCGCCTTGGTGGAGGTGTGGCCGAGTGAGAACCGGAGCGTGCCACGGGCGAGTTCCGGGGAGGAGCCGGTGGCGAGGACCACATGGCTGGGCTGGGCGACACCCGCCGTGCAGGCGGAGCCCGTGGAGCACTCGATGCCCTGCGCGTCGAGCAACAGCAGCAGCGAGTCGCCCTCGCAGCCGGGGAACGAGAAGTGCGCATTGGCGGGCAACCGGCCCGCCGGGTCGGGGTCGCCGCCGAGCACCGCGTCCGGAACGGCCTCGGTGACGGCCGCCACGAGCGCGTCCCGCAGCGCGCCGACCTCGCGGGCGAAGTCCTCGCGGCGGGCCGCGGCGAGTTCGCTGGCGACCGCGAACGACGCTATGGCCGGCACGTCCAGCGTGCCCGAGCGCACGTGCCGCTCCTGGCCGCCGCCGTGCAGCAGCGGCACGGGCGCGTACGCGCGGCCGAGCAGCAGCGCGCCGATCCCGTACGGGCCGCCGATCTTGTGCCCCGTGACCGTCATCGCGGCCAGCCCTGCGGCCGCGAAGTCCAGCTCGACCTGGCCGAACGCCTGCACCGCGTCGGCGTGCAGCGGTACGTCGAACTCGGCCGCGACCGCGGCTAGTTCGGCGACCGGCATGATCGTGCCGATCTCGTTGTTGGCCCACATCACGGTGGCCAGCGCCACATCGGACGGATCGCGGGCGATGGCCTCGCGCAGTGCCTCCGGGCTCACCCGGCCGTAGGTATCCACGGGGAGCCACTCCACGCGCGCGCCCTCGTGCGTGGCGAGCCAGTCCACCGCGTCGAGCACGGCGTGGTGCTCGACGGGGCTGGCGAGCAGCCGGGTACGGGTCGGATCGGCGTCGCGGCGGGCCCAGTACAGGCCCTTGACGGCGAGGTTGTCGGACTCGGTCCCGCCCGCCGTGAAGACGACCTCGCTGGGGCGGGCACCCAGTGCCGCGGCGAGCGATTCACGGGACTCCTCCACGGTGCGGCGGGCGCGGCGGCCCGCGGCGTGCAGGGAGGAGGCGTTGCCGGTGACGGCGAGCTGGTCAGTCATCGCCCGCACCGCCTCCGGAAGCATCGGGGTGGTGGCGGCGTGGTCGAGGTAGGCCATGATGCCGTCGATTCTACGAGCCGAGGCGACGCGCACGAGAGGCGCGTGGGGGCGCACGGTCACGGGATGCGCCGGGGCGGCCCCGGGCACTGGGTGTCATGGCTGGTGGTGCGAGGTCCCCGGGCGAGCGCCGGTTGCGCCACGGGGCGCACTCGCGACCGCGGACCGTCGGATGGCCGCACCGCCCGCCCGTTCCGCCCCCGCCGCCCTACGCGCCGCGCGGCACCATGCCGCCCGCCGGGCGACCGGGGCCGGCAACCGGTTCGCCGCACGCGTCGGCGCGACCGGCTCAGCGCCTCCTGCCGCGCCTGTTACCGCCCGGCCAGAGCCGCCGTGCCCCGGCCCCGCCGCGGGGCGTTCCAGCCGTGCCCCGTCGCGCACCCGCAGCGGGGTGCGATACGTGGCACGCACCAGCACCTTCCCGCCAGCGCCCGCCACGCCACGCCACCGGCATCACCGAACCGCTGCCGAACCACCTCCGACTCGCCGCTGACTCCCCGCTGACCGATTCGCCTCGACGCTCCATGTCATGAGTGTCTAGCATTATGGTCATGACATGGGACCTGGTCCGAACGTTCCGCTCCTCGTCCGGCACCGTGCGGTGGGCTGAGTTCGGCGCGCCGGACGCGCCGCCCGTCGTCCTGCTGCACGGCACACCGTTCTCGTCGTACGTCTGGCGCGGGGTGGCCCGTGCGCTGGCCGTCCGGCATCGCGTGCTGGTCTGGGACATGCCGGGCTACGGGGCGTCGGAGCAGTACGCGGGGCAGGACGTCTCGTTGGCCGCGCAGGCCGTGGTGTTCACGGAGTTGCTGGCGCACTGGGGGCTGCGGGCGGAAGGGGCCGGCGCCGCCCCGGAGGTGCGCAACGGGAGTGCGGCGCCCGGTCCGTACGTGATCGCGCACGACTTCGGCGGCTGCGTCGCACTCCGCGCCCACCTGTTGCACGGAGCGGCCTACCGGGCGCTCGCGCTCGTCGACCCGGTGGCGCTGGCCCCGTGGGGCTCCGACACGTACCGGCTGCTCGGCGCGCACTCCGCGGTCTTCGACCAACTGCCGCCCGCCCTGCACCGTGCGCTGGTGCGGGAGTACATCAGCTCGGCGAGCGCGCCCGGGCTACGGCCGGCCGTCCTCGACCGGTTGGTCGCCCCGTGGTGCGGCACGGCGGGGCAGCCCGCCTTCTACCGGCAGATCGCCCAGAACGACCAGCGCTTCACCGACGAGATCCAGGACCGGTACGGGGAACTGCGGCTGCCGACGCTGATCTGCTGGGGCACCGACGACACGTGGATTCCGGTGGCCAAGGGGCACGAGTTGGCCGCCCGCATCCCCGGCTCCCGCCTCCGGCTCGTGGAAGGCGCCGGACACCTGGTCCAGGAGGACGCACCCGCCGAACTGACCGGCACCCTCACCGAATTCCTGTACGAGGTGACTCACGGCACCGGCGGCACCGACGGCACTGCCCGGACCACCGGCTGACGCGGCCGGCCCGGGCACCCCGCGCGCCGCGCGCGCGGCTCCGTGGTCCGTCCACACCACACCCCCGCTCCGTGCTCCGTGCTCCGTGCTCCGTGCTCCGTGCCACGAGCGAACCAGCCTGCCCCGTGCCCCGGGGTGCTGCCGTGTTTCGCGGGCGCGCGCGTACCGAACCCTTCCCAGCAGCGCGCGGGGCGGTGCAGGACGTGGCAGGACGCGACAAGACCTGACGGAGTCGCGGGCGGCGTCGGGCCTCCGAGTGGCGGGGCGTAGCGGGGGGGGGGCCGGGGGGGCCCCCCCCCCCGGGGCCCGCCCCGGGGGGGGGGGGGGGGGGGGGGGGGTGTGGCGGCCGTGCCTGGCCGCCACAAGCCCGGCGGGCGGCGGGGAGGGGGGGGGGGGGCGGTGGGGGGGGGGGTCGGGGGGGGGCCACGGCGCGGCCCGCCCGCGCGTTCACGGCGCCGTGCGGCCGTGCGGGGTCAGTCCTCCGCCAGCGTCGTGCACAGGTCCTCGTACGGGCCGTACAGCGCCAGCAGTTGCTTCGAGATGCCGCCGGTGGCCTCGGCGGCCGGGTCGAGCCTGACCGACATGTAGCCGCGGCTCACCAGCCACTTGCTCGCGGGCCGGTCGTGGTGGTGGAAGCCGGCCGCCCAGTTGTCGCCGCTCATCACGTACACGTCGGAGCTGGGGTACTCGGGGTAGGTGATCGTGGCGGTGCCCGACACCTCGCGCTCCACCGACTTGCCGGTGTCGAGGTTGATGGCGCGCAGCACCAGTGGCCCGTCCTCGATCGCGAAGACCGGCCGGCCCTCCTTGTCCGTCCAGGTCCGCAGCCGTAGCTCGCTCACGGGGAACTCGGCCCGCGCCCGGAACGGGCACACCTCACCGGCCCGGTACTCGAACGGCTGGGACGCCGGGTGGGTGACGATCGGGCCTTCGAGCCCGGCGGGAACGCCCCTCGGCGCCTCCAGGCCCGGGGTGGCGGCGCTCGTCGGGCCCGCCGCGCCCACCGTCAGCGCGGCGGCCAGTCCGACGGCCCAGACGGCCGCAGCGGCCGTGCGCCCGCTCCGTCGACATCGCTTTCCCATGGTGTGCTCCTCCTCGCGGTCGGGTCGTACCGGTCCTTGCCGTTGAGCCGTTCCAGCGTGCACCGCGGCGCCCCCGAGCACGCCCCGTGTGGCCCGAACCGGGCACTCCCGCGCCACCCGGCCGGAACGTGGCACCGACCACCGCGCGGTCGGCACCTGGCCCGAGCAGTCCCGCGCGCGGGTACGCGCGGGGCGTCGCGTGCGGGGCACCGCGCCGCCGCCCGGTACGGGTCCACGCACGCGTGTGCGCGCGGAACACCGACGAATCTGTCGGCGGCGCCAGGGCGGGCACACGGAGGCCGGGTACGCGCGCGCGGGCGCGCTGGTCGTGAAACACCTGGCCGGGGTGCGGTCACCGGTCCTGGCCCTGTTCGCCGGCCGTGCCGTCGTCGGCCGCGCTCCGTTCCAGCAGTGCGGTGACCGCGTGCACCTGCGGGGAACCGATCGCCCGGTAGCCGTCGCGCGCCTGCCACCAGCACTGGACGGCCCGCGCGCGCTGCCCGGCCTGGAAGAGCACTCGGCCGAGTACCACCAGCGCGTCCGCCCGCCGCCAGTCGCCGCCGTGCCGCTCGACGTCGCGTACGGCCCGCTCCGCGCAGGCGAGCGCGTCCTCCACCGCACCGACCGCGAGATGGGCCTCGGCCAGCCTGGCCCCGCTGGCCGCGGCGGCCAGGTGCAGGCCGGCGCCCGCGAACCGGTCGCGGGCCTGTCCCAACGCATCCAGCGCCACCGCCGCCCCGCCGGCCGCGATCAGCGCACAGCCGAAGGCGTAGCCGGCGTGCGCGGCGGCGAGCCCAGGACCCGGCGGCTGCGGCCCCGTCCGTACGGCCCGTTGTCGCCCGCCCCGTTCGGCCTCCCGTAGGGCGCGCCGGGCCGTCCGTAACGCCGCTGTCGGCATCCCCAGCGCCAGCCACACCCGGGACCGGTCCGCGCACACCCGCGCGAGGCCGGACAGGTCGCCCTGCGCCTCGTACGCCGTCTCGGCCGCCAGGAGCAGCGGGAGGGCCGCCCGGGCGCGTCCGCCGCCGTAGACGGCGATGGCCTGCTCGTGTGCCGCGTACGCGCGTACCAGCGGGTCGGGAGGGGCCCCGTCGCCGTCGGGCCGCAGGGCCAGGGCCGCCGTCTGCTCCGCGTCGGCGAACCGGTCCGCGCGGTTGTACGCGTACGCGAGCGCGGTCCTGGCCCGCCCGTGCGCCACGCCGTCGTGCGGCCCGTCCGCCGTCCGTACGAGGGCCGCCGCGGCCTCGATGAGGGGGCGGGCGTACGAGGCGTCGTCGGCCAACGGCCGCGCGACGAGCAGCAGATCGGCCAGCCGGCGGTAGAGCGGGGCCGGCGGGTGCGGGAGCGCGGTCCCCGCGCGCACGGTGCACAGCAGTCGGGGCGCCTCCGTGCGCAGCCAGTCCGCGGCGGGGCCGGTGCGCCCGGTGGGGGTCCACGGCGCCGGTTCGACGTGGTCCGCGAGGTGGCGGGAGGTGGTGTCGCCCGGGTCGGTGGCGCGCACCGTGTCGGCGCCCGCGAGCAAGTACAGGTCGGTGAGCCGGGTCAGGGCCCACTCGCGTTCCAGGTTGCCCGGTCGTTGCGGGCCCCCGCGCGCGATGCTGAACGTTTGGGTCGCCAGCATCTGCTGGGCGAAGAGCAGCGTCAGTTCGTTGAAGCGGTACCGGCCGCGTCCCTCCCGGTGCAGCAGTGAGGCGGTGGCCAGGTCGTCGAGCAGCGGCTCCGTGTCGGCCGGTGGCAGGCCCACCAGGGCGCTCGCCGCGAACGTGCTGACGTCTGCGTGGCCGAGGGCCGACAGCAGGGCCAGGGCCCGCTGTTCGTCGCTCCGTAGCCGCCGGTAGGTGTGCTCGATGCCGGCGGCGACGGCGAGGCCGCCGACGCTCAGGCCGGCCAGCCGGCGCTCTGGGGCGGCCAGCCGGTCCGCCAGCCGGGTCAGCGGCCACGGGTAGCGCTGGAGTTGGCGGCGCACCAGTTCACCGGCGATGTGCAGGGCCAGGGGCAGTCCGCCGCAGTACTGGAACACCCGGTGCGCCCCGTTGGCGTCCTGGTCGAGCCGGGCGGCGCCCACTCGGATGCGGAGCAGTTCGAGCCCCTCGGGCTCGGTGAGCTCGCGCAGTTCGACCCGGTGCACCACCTCGTCGCCGGTCAGCCGGCGACGGCCGGTGACCAGGGCCGCGCAGCCCGGGGCGGTCGGCAGCAACGGGGTCACCTGCGCCCACTCGTGCGCCCCGTCGATGACCACGAGCACCCGCCGCCGCGCCAGCATCGCGTGGTAGCGCAGCCGACGGGCCTCGGCGCCGACCGGCAGTTCGGACGTGGGACAGCCCAGGGCGCGCAGGAACGCCTCCAGCACGTGGCTGGTGGAGCGCCGTTCGGGCTCGTTTCCGCGGAGGTCGACGAAGAGTTGCCCGTCGGGGAAGGCGGCGGTGAGGCCGTGCGCGACCTCGCGGGCCAGCGCCGTCTTGCCCATCCCGCTCAGTCCGCTGATCACCGCGACCGGCGCGGTACGGGGTTGTGGCGCGGTCAGTGCCCGCCGCAGGTCGAGCAGTTCCTCGGCCCGGCCGACGAAGTACGCGAGCGGCACCGGGAGGTGGGCCGAGAGCCGCCGCGCCCCGGCCCCGTCCCCCGGGTCGGGCCACTCGGTCGCCTGCGGTCGCGACCCCTCATCGCGCACGATGCGCTCGTACAGGTCCCGCAGCGGGGCGTTCGGTTCGACGCCCAGTTCTTCGGTGAGCAGCCGTCGGCAGTTGCGGTAGACGGCGAGGGCTTCGGCGGTGCGGCCGGTGCGGTACAGCACCGTCATCAGCAGCAGGTGCAGCGATTCCCGGAAGGGGTGTTGGGCGACCAGCCGGGTCAGCTCGGGCACGACGTCGGTGTCGTTGCCCAGGTCGAGTTCCAGGCCGAGCCTGCGTTCCAGGAGCCGCAGCCGCCAGTCGGTGAGGTGCTGGCGCTGGCGCTCGGCGAACGGGCCGGGCACGCCGTACAGCGGCGTGGTGTCCCACAGGCTCAGCGCCTCGCCCAACAGGGTGTGCGCCCGGCGCCGGTCCCCGCGGCGCAGTTCCCCGTCCGCCGCCTGCTCCAGCCACCGGCACTCTTCGAGGTCGGTACGGGCCCCGTCCAGGACGTAGCTGCCGGTGTCGGTGCTGCGCAGCGCCTCGGTGCCCAGGACGGCGCGCAGTCTGCGCAGGTAGGTGCGCAGGGCCGTCTGGGCCGCCGGCGGGCGGTCTGCGGGGCTGCTGCCCCAGACGGCTTCGACGAGTGTGTCGGCGGTGACCGGCTGTCCTTGGTGGAGGAGCAGGAAGCAGAGCACCGCGCGCTGTTGCGGCGAACCGGTGGGCAGGCCCGTCGCTCCGCGGTAGGCGCGTACGGGGCCGAGCAGTTCGCAGCGGAGTTCGCCGGCCCGGACCGGCTGCGTGGTGAAGGGCTCGGGCGGGGATGGCGATGTGGCCGTTGCCCCGCGTACGTCGTCGGGTTCGGTCTCGCGCGCGCCGTCGAAGCGCTCCGGGGCGGTGGCGGGGGCGTGCGGGTCCGGGGTCTGCTCCGTCGCCGGCGGACTCGAGGGCGGGGCGGCCGGTTCCGGTGGCGTCGAGCCCTCGGACTGCTCCGGGCGCGGGACGGCGGACTCCGGCGCGGTCGGGGGCCAGGGCGGGACGGGGCGCCCCGCGCGGGGGCGAACGGGGACGTCTGGCCGGGCGGTGGCGTCCGTGGCCGCGGGGCCCGCAGCCTGCCCGGGTCGGTCCGTACTGGCCCCTCGCGGCTCCGTACCCAGGCCGTCCGGCGGCGGCGCAGGCGCTTCCCGAACGGTCGGCGACGGCGCCGGGGCGGGCAGGGCCACGATCGGGTAGCCGAGGCGTTCGCACACCGGGGCGGCGAGCATGGCGAACGCCCGGGCGCTGTCCTTGAGTCGCAGCGGCCCGTCCGGGTCGGCCACCAGGGCCGGGAAGTCGGGCAGCCGGCCCAGGTAGGGCGCGAGGGCGCGGCCGACCGCCTCGACGACCTCGATGGACCGCTCCACGCCGAGGCCGCTGAAGAGGAGTTCGCGCACGCCCGGGGCGAAGTCGTAGATGGGCTGGGCCGGGTCGGCGGGGGCCAGTCGGCGGCTGAGCGCGTGGATCTCGGGCATCCGGTCGGCGGCGGTCGTCGCCGGGCTGAGCTGCGTGAGCAACCCGCCGAGTTGGACCTCCGCCACCTGGGCCGCCGTCGCCTCGGGCAGCGCCGCCGAGCGGACCAGGTGCATCACCGGGGTGGTGAGCGGACGGATCGCGGAGAGCCGCACCGCCAGCCGGTACGCCTCGGGCGAGAACGTGCTGCGGAAGCGCGCGATGCGCTCCTCCGGCGAGGGCGCGGGGCTCGCGGCCGGGCGGGCGCCCGACGGGCTGTAAGAGGCGCCGTGGTGGCCGCCGTGCGAGTCGCCGGACGGGGCGCCAGCCAGGTCGCCGAAGGGGGCGGTGAGCACCTCGTCGGCCGGCGCACCGGTCCCGCCGATGCGCTCCGGAGCGTACGGGTCGGCGGAACCACCGGCGAACGGTGCGGCGTCGCCAAGTGCGCCCGGCGCGCGCGCCGTGGCCAGGGATGGGGCGGCACCGACCGCGGGGTACCGGGCGGCGCCCGCGGGGTGGTACGGAGCCGCGGGGCCCCCCGGGGGCCCCGGGGGCCCGGGCCC
>NZ_JBEHZD010000332.1:0-8960 GCF_040240285.1 Streptomyces sp. HSW2009
GGGGGGGGGGGGGGGGGGGGGGGGGGGGGGGGGGGGGGGGGGGGGGGGGGGGGGGGGGGGGCCCCCCCCCCCCGCCCGCTCACTCCCCACCCCGCGCTTCGATCCGCGCTTCGATCCGCTTCTCGAACCAATGGTGTGCGTACGGCTCGTCGTTGAAGGCGGGCACCTCGGTGAAGCCGTGGGCGTGGTAGAGGCCGATGGCCGGGGCGAGGGCCTTGTTGGTGTCCAGGCGGAGCAGGTCGTGGCCGTGCGCCGCGGCGCGCGCCTCAAGCTCGGGCAGGAACCGGCGGCCGAGGCCGATCCCGCGCGACGCCGGCGCCACCCACATCCGCTTGACCTCGGCGGGCGCGCGGCCCGGCAGCTTGAGCCCGGCGCAGCCGACGGGCTCGCCGTGCACCCTGGCGACGAGGAACAGCCCGTGCGGCGGGCGCAGTTCACCGGCGTCGGGCAACAGGCTCAGTGCCGGGTCGAAGCCGGTGGCGAAGGACTCCTGCATTTCGGCGAAGTAGGCGCGCAGACAGTGCTGGGCGTCGGGGTGGTCCGGGTCGACGGCGTCCAGCGTGACGGTCGCCGCCGTCAGCAGCCGGTCCACCTCGGTCATCGCGGCCACCAGCCGGGCGCGTTGGGTCGCGTTCAGCGGTTCGAGGAGCGAGCCGGCGACCTCGTTGCTGCGCTGGTCGACGACGGCCCGTTCGGCCCGGCCGGCCGCGGTGAGCCGGACGAAGCGGACCCGCCGGTCCCTGGGCTGCGGCTCCACCGTCACCAGGCCGGCCGCCTCAAGGGAGCGCAGCAGCCGGCTCACATACCCCGAGTCGAGGCTGAGCCGTTCGCGCAACTGCCGTACGTCCTGGCCCTGTTCGCCGATCTCCCAGAGCAGCCGCGCCTCCCCGACCGGCCGACCGCGGCCCAGGTAGCGGTCGTGGAGCACGCCCACCCGCTCCGTCACGGTCCGGTTGAACCGCCGCACCTGCTGGATCTCCGCCGCCTGCCGCTTCGCCGCGCTCATTTCTCTGACTGTAGTCAGGTAAATTGCGCGGCGCTAGGGGGAGAGGGGGCGGGGGATCGGAGGCGTGCGCGTGCGCGTGACGGGGTGCGGGTTGTTGTGCGTACGCGTCGGGGCGGGTGCGGGTCGGGCGATACAGGTGTGCCTCGTGATGGGTGCGTGGCGCGACAAGTGCGTGCCACGAGAGGTGCGTGCTGCGACAGGCGCGTGCCGCGCTGGCTGAGGTTCCTTCGTGGCGTCCCCGTACCGCCGGCGGGAAATCCCTGACGGAGCGGACTCCTGTGCCATGCTCCTGTGCCGGAATCGGAACGCGGCAGGGCGGAGTTCGGGCGATGAATGGCGCTATTCCTTCTAGCGACGGCTATGACGACGTCAATGTATTCCTGCGCTTCCTCCAACATCTGGGCTGGGACGATCTGCTGAACGTCGGATATTTCACCTGGCCCACGCTTCCCGCCGCGATCAACGGTGGAGCTCCATTCCAACGCGCCCTGGTACGCCGCTCGCTGGCGCTGCTACGGGCCGAGCCCGGGCACCTCGTACTCGACGCCGGATGCGGGCGCGGGCACACCACCGCACGGCTGGCCGACGCCGGCTGTCGGGTGGTCGGCGTGGACGTCAGCGACCGGCAGATCGCCTGGGCCAGGGACCGCTTCGGGCGCCGCCCCCGGGTGGCCTTCGAGGTCGCCGACGTCACCGCGCTGCCCGCCCCCGCGGGCCACACCGACCTCGCTGACCAGTCGTTCGACCGGGTGCACTGCCTGGAGGCGGCATTCCACTTCGGCCCCGAAGGGCGCGCCGCCTTCCTCGCCGAGAGCCACCGCCTGCTGCGCCCCGGCGGCCGGCTCGTTCTGGTCGACTTCACCTGGCCGACCCGTGCCACGCCGCAGATCGACCGGCTCGATCCGCACGGCCTGGTCCGCCGGTCCTGGCGCTTCCAGGATTTCGAGAACCTGGACCGCTATCTCCGCCAGGCCACCGCAACGGGCTTCCGCATCAGCGCGGTTCGCGATTGGACGCGCCCGGTCGTCCGGCGTTCCGCCTGGCTCATCGGCACCATCGGCACGGTCGCCGCAACCCGCGCCGGCCGCCGCGCCCTGTGCGCCCGTTGGACCGGGCTGCGGGAATTCACCACCGCCGATTGGAACGCCCTGCTGCCCGTGGTGGCCGCGCATGCGGCGGCCGGCAAGGAAATGGGCTATTCGGCACTGGTGTTGGACCGGCCGCGCTAGCTGGCTGGTACGGGCGCGCCCGCTACTCCCCACCCCGCTTCGCCAGCAGCGGCAGGTTCTTCTGGAGGGAGCGGTCCTTGGTGCCGTCGGTCGCCATGGCCTTGAGGGCCTGTTCGACCTTCGCCTTGAGCGGGCTGCCCTTGGGCAGGCCCACCCCGTACCGCTCGTCGCCCGACAGCCGGAAGCCGCCGAGGCGGAAGGCGCCGTAGCGGTCGGCCGCGTAGCCGGCCAGGAGTGCGTCGTCGGTGGTCACCGCGTCGACCGTGCCCTGCTCCAGTGCGCTCACACACAGCGCGTACGAGTGGGCGGAGACGATCTCGGCCTGCGGTGCGGCCCCGGAGTCCTTGAGCATCTGGGCGGGGGTGGAGCCGGTGACCGCGCAGACCCGCTTGCCGTTGAGGTCGGCGGGCTTGCTGATGGCCGAGTTGTTGGCGGCCAGCAGCACGTCCTGGTGCGCGACGAGGTACGGGCCGGCGAAGTCGACCTGTTTCGCGCGGCTTTCGTTGATCGTGTACGTGGCCACCACGAGGTCCACGTCGTGGTGGGTCAGCGCGGTCTCGCGGTCGCTGCTGCGCACCGGCCTCCAGGTGATGTCGGCGGGCGTGTGGCCTAGCGCCCTGGCCACGTAGGTGGCCACGTCGACGTCGAACCCGGCGTAGCTGCCGTCCGACTGCTTGACGCCGAAGCCGGGTTGGTCCGTCTTGATGCCGATGGTGATCTTCTTGCCGGTGGGGGCCTCGGGGCCGGTGCTGGTCTCGGGGCCGGCGCCGTTCGGCTGCTGCGACTTCGGCTGGTCACCCGGGGTGGATGGCCCGCCGGTCTTCTCCGGCCGGCCGCCGGCGCTGTTCGCCCCGTCGCCGGGCAGCAGTTGCCAGCCGAGCACCCCGGCCAGGACCAGCACACCGGCGGCCCCACCCGCGTACCACCGGCGCCGACGCGACCCGCCGGCGCCGGCTGCGGGCGGCGGCAGGTGCGCCGGGGCGGGCGGCGGGCCCGAATGCGGGCTCGGATGCGCGCCGGGCGGCATGCCGTGGGGCGTGCCGTACGCCGGTACCGGAGGGTGCGTGCCCGGGGCGCCACCGAGGTACGGGACGGGCCCCGCGGCTCCGGTGGGCGGGCCGAATCCGGGTGGGGGCGCGGGGGTGGGAGTGGTGGCGGGGGTGGTGGCGGCCGGGGTGGCCGGGGTTGCTTGCCCGTCGGCGGCTTGGGCGGCCGGGGTCGCTTGCCCGTCGGTGGGCGGGGCCAGGGGGTAGTGGTCGGTGGGGCCGGGGCCGGGAGTGGTACCGGGGGCGGGAGCGGCTGGTTCGGGTGGGAGCGCGGGGGTGCCCGCGGCCAGGTCGGGTTGGGGTGTGGGGGTGCCCGCGGCTGGTTCGGGTTCGGGTACGGGCGGGCCCGCGGCTGGTTCGGGTTCGGGTACGGGCGGGCCCGCGGCCGGTCGGGACCCATCCGTAGCGGACCTATCCGTAGCCGATCCATCCGTAGCGGGCTCGTCCGTAGCAGGCAGGTCCGCATCCGAGCTGCCCGTAACGGACCGGTCCACACCCGAACTGCCCGCAATGGATCTGTCCGCACCCGGTCTGTCCGTACCCGATCCGCCCGTAACGGGCCGGTCCGCGCCCGGTACCCCCGCATCGGGCCGGTCCGGTACGGACTCGGTGGCGGGGGTCGCTTCGACCGTGGCGAGGAGGCGGTCGAGGGCGGCGGCGTCCGGGCGGGCGGCGGGGGAGCGGGCGAGCAGTGCCGTCAGTGGGCCGGTCAGCGCGCCCGCCTTGCGCGGCGGCGGAACGTCCTGGCCGACGATGGCCGCGAGCGTCGCCAGCGTGTTGGCGCGCCGCATCGGGTGCCGGCCCTCCACGGCCACGTACAGCATCATGCCCAGCGACCACAGGTCGGCCGCCGCGTCGCCGTCCTGGCCGGCGGCGCGTTCGGGCGCCATGTAGTCGGGGGTGCCGATCAACGAGCCGGCGGCGGTGAGCACCGTGGAGCCCTGGATGGCGGCGATGCCGAAGTCGGTGAGGACCGGCCGCCCGTCGGGCCTGATCAGGATGTTGGCGGGCTTGACGTCGCGGTGCTGGATGCCGGCCGCGTGCACCGCGACCAGCCCGGCCAACACGCCCCGGCCGAGCCGCGCCGCCTCGGCCGGGTCGAGCGTGCCGCGGGCCAGCCGGGCCGCGACGTTCTCGCCCGGTACGAGCTCCATGACCAGCCACGGGTACGGATGGTCGGCGCCGTCCACGATGTGGTAGATCGTCGCCACGTGCGGGTGGTTGATCCGGGCCAGCGCCTGGGCCTCGCGCAGGACGCGCGCGCGTAGTTGCGCCGCACCCTCCGGGTCGTGCTCCGCCAGTGCGGGATCGGGCGGGCGCACTTCCTTGAGCGCCACGTCACGGCCGAGCGCCAGATCCCGGGCGCGCCAGACCGTGCCCATCCCGCCCCCGCCGAGCCGTTCCCCCAACTCGAACCGGCCGTCGACCACCCGCCCCACGGGTCCCCCTCGCCTCACGCCGCCCGCATCCGCCGACGACCCCCGCTGACACCGGCCCTGACTTTGCCACAGGGGCCCGAGGGGTGACCCCCGGCAGGTGGAGCTACCGGGCGAGCGGCTGTGGACGCGTACGCGCCTGATGGCGGGAGGCGACCGTGGGCCCGCGGGGGCCCGTAGCACGGGCCTGGCAGCGGGCCGAGTAACTGATCGTTCCAGAACGAGTTGAGCTGTGGACCTTGCGTTCGACGAACTTGGTGGGCGCAGCGGAGCGGCTTGCCCGTCAGCGGAGAACCAACCTTTGCCTGCCGTCGATGAGTTCGCGCACGGCGTCCAAGTGACCCGCGTGGGTGGCGGTCTCGGTGATCACGTGCAGGATGATCTCGCGCAGGTTGTCGAGGCGCCAGTCACCGAAGAAGTCCGGCCACCAGCTCGGGGCCGCCTTCAGGTCGGCTCCGGCAAGGAAGGTGTCGGCGAGTTCCCCTTCCTTGCGGTAGAGGGCGAAGACCTCCTCGGCTGTCTTCTCCGGGGCGGGCTGCCACGCGTCCCCGGACCCGAGGATCTCTTCGATCGCGGCTTGTTCCCCGGCAGCAACCGCGCGGAACCAGAACTTCTCGTCGTCCAGAGCGAGATGGTGCACCAGCCCAAGGCACGTCCAGCCGGACGGCAGGACCGGGCGCCGCAGCGCCTCCTCGTCCAGTCCCTCCAAGATGCCCAGGACGTGCTTGCGCTTGCTGTTCAGGACGCCGAGCAGCGTCGTCAGTTCAGTGTCAGCCATGGGCCGGACCCTATGCGCCCCGCGTCCCACCCCCATCCGAGTGACGCAGCGTGCGCGGGCCGATCGCGGTGCACTACCTTGCCGCGACGAACGGTTCCGGGCCGGCCCGACGGGGCGGCGGGTGAGAGAGGTGTGGGCGATGGGGCGTGCCTTGATCGTGGTCGATGTGCAGAACGACTTCTGCGAGGGCGGTGCGGTGCCGGTGGGCGGCGGGGCGGACACCGCGGCGGCCGTGGCCGAATTGGTCGCCGGAGCCGGAGCCGGGGCCGAGGGCAGCGACAACGGCAGCGACAACGGCAGCGACAGGACGAACGGGGCCGGTGCCGGGGCCGGGAGCGGCGACGGGTTTGGGGACGACGGCACCGCGTACGCGCGCGTGGTCGCCACCCGCGACCACCACATCGACCCGGGCGCCCACTTCTCCGCACACCCCGACTACCGCGACTCGTTCCCCGTGCACTGCCTGGCCGGCAGCAGCGGCAGCGAGTTCCACCCCGCCTTCGCGCCGGTGGCCGCCTCCGGCGCCGTCGACGAGGTCTTCTTCAAGGGCGCGCACTCCGCCTCCAAGAGCGGCTTCGAAGGCGCGACGGCGGACGGCACGCCGCTGGCCGAGTGGCTGCGGGCGCACGACATCCAGGCCGTGGACGTGGTCGGCATCGCCACCGACCACTGCGTACGCGCCACCGCGCTCGACGCGGTCGCCGCCGGCTTCACCACCCGGGTGCTGCTCGACTACACCGCGGACGTCGCCGCCGACACCACCGAACGGGCCGCGTCCGACCTGCGCGCCGCCGGCGTCACCCTGACCGGCACCCCCGTCGTCCGCGCCTGACCCAACCAAGCCTGACCCGTCCGCGCCCGACCCCTCCACGCCCCGACCCGTCCGTGCCCGGGCCCACCACCGCGGCCAGCGCGTACCCCCTCGCATGCGGGCCCGGACCGCAAACGCCGGCCCTCACCCCCGTACCTCCCGCCTCACCCCCGCACCTCCCGCCCCACCCCCAGCACATCGAGGAAGGCCAGCGTCGTCGGGCTCGGGTTGAACTCGTTCCAGGCCAGGTACTCGACGCGGTGCGGGCCGTCCACCACCGGGACGAGGGCCAGCGCCGGATCTGCCGCGGCCTGCGGCCGGACGAAGGCCGACGGGAGGAGCGCGACGCCGAGCCCGCGGGCGATCAGCCGGGTCATCAACTCCGCGATGCCGGCCTCGTACGCGACGTCGCGGACCAGCCCCGCAGCCGCGAACGCCTGGTCGGACTGGGCCCGGGCGGGCGTGCCGGCCACGAAGTCCACGAACGTCTCGTCGGCCACCTCGCGCAGGCTGACCCGCGCGGCCCCCGCGAGCCGGTGCCCGGCCGGCACCACCAGCACGTGTTCGTCGTGGTCGAGGGCGAGCGACCGCACGCCGGCCGGCCGCTCGTTCGCGGGCAGCCCGAGGAAAGCGACGTCCAACTCGCCCTGGCGGACCGCGGCCGTCAACTCCATGCTGCCGCCCGCCCGCAGCAGCACCCGCACGTCCGGGTGGCGGGCCCGGAACCGTTGGATCGCCTCGGGCACGTCGACGGCGGCCGTCGTCACGATCACGCCGAGCGCCAGCCGGCCGCGCACCACCCCGGCCGCCGCCGCGGCGTCGGCCACCGCCCGGTCGGCCGCGGCCAGGCACTCGCGCGCCCGCGCGAGGAACGCCTCGCCCGCGCCGGTCAGCTCCGTCCGACGGCTCGACCGGGCGAACAGCTTCACGCCCAGTTCCCGCTCCAGGCCCGCGATGCGGTGGCTGAGCGAGGACTGCACCACCGCGCAGCGCTCGGCGGCGCGCGTGAAGTTGCGGGTTTCGGCGACGGCCACGACGTAGCGCAGTTGCTGGAGGTCCATGCATACATGGTGCTGGTGCATGGTTGCCATCGCAATCATGCTTTGGATGCATGTACGGGGGCTGCGCAGACTTCCCCCATGAACGCCTCGCCCACTTCGCCCGGTCACCGGGCCGGCCCGTCGCGCACCACGTCCGTGCAGGTGGCGACCGTCGCACTGACCGCCATCGCCCCCATGTCCTGGGGCACCACGTACGCCGTGACCACCGAACTCCTGCCGCCAGGACACCCGCTCTTCGCCGGCCTCGTACGGGCGCTGCCCGCCGGGCTGCTGGCGCTGGCGATCACCCGGACGCTGCCGCGCGGCGACTGGTGGTGGAAGGCGGCCGTGCTCGGCGTGCTCAACATCGGCGCCCTGTTCGCGCTGCTCTTCATCTCCGCGGAGCGGCTGCCCGGCGGCGTCGCCGCCACCCTGGGCGCTGCGCAACCGCTGCTCGTGGCGGGCCTGGCCGTCCTGGTGCTCAGCGACCGGCCGAGCGGCTGGCGGCTGGTCTGGGGCGTGCTCGGGGTGGTCGGCGTCGGCCTGGTGGTGCTCGGTCCGCAGGCCGAACTGGACGCCGTCGGCGTCGTCGCCGGCCGCGGCGGCACCGCCAGCATGGCCGCCGGCGTCGTCCTGACCAAGCGCTGGGGCCGCCCGGCCGGCGTCGGCCCGATGGCCGTGGCCGGCTGGCAACTGACCGTCGGCGGGCTGGTGCTGCTGCCCGTGACCCTGCTGTTCGAGGGCGTCCCCGGGCACGTCGACGCGGGCGCCGTCGGCGGCTACCTCTGGCTCGGCAGCATGGGCGGGCTGATCGCGTACACCCTGTGGTTCCGCGGCATCGGCCGGCTGCCGGTCGGCGCGTCGGCCCCGCTGGTCCTGCTGTCCCCGCTGGTCGCCACGGTCATCGGCCTCACCCTCGGCGAGTCCCTGAGCCTGCTCCAGGCCGCCGGCTTCGTCCTGGCCCTGGCCGCGCTGCTGGCCGCGCAGTTCCCGGCGCCGGGGTGGGTACGGGGGCGTACGGGGCGCACGGCGGTGGGGTCCGCGCCGGGCCCGGCGGCCCCCGCCCCCGCTCCGGCTCCGGCTCCGGCTCCCGGTTCTCCCGGTTCGGCTCCCGTTCCGGCAGCGTCAGCGTCAGCGGCTGTGGCAGCTCAGGGCGGTGCGCCGGCGCCGGGTTCGGGCCCGGCCTCCGCAGCGACTTCCGCAGCAGCGGCTTCCGCGACGGCGCAGGACGGCGCCCGGGCGCTGGCCGACGGGCCGGCCGTCCGCTGACCCGCCGCGCCCCGGGCCGCCGGCCACAGGCCCGGACTCGCAGACCATGGGCCCGGGCCCGGACCCGCGCAGCCCCCACGTACCGCCGCCGCCGCTCCCGTTGCCACCGCTCCCGCCGTCACCCCCACCCGGGCCCCACGTCCACCCCCGCCGCGAGGGCGTCCACGACACCGGCGAGGCCGGCAGGGTCGGCGGGGCCAACGGCGTCGGCGCCGGACGGGGCACGGACGCGGGGACCGGCCCCGGCCCCGGGCGCCGCGGGGGGGGGGCGCGGGGGGGGGGGGCCCGCGGCGCCGGGGGGGGCGCGGCGGGCGGCAGGGGCGGCCCCGGCCCCCCCCCCCCCGG
>NZ_JBEHZD010000333.1:0-8950 GCF_040240285.1 Streptomyces sp. HSW2009
CCAGCCATCCGTACCCGCCCGGCCAGGAGCCGTGCCGCGGGCTGTCCCCACTGCCGCCGGCGCCCGACCGGGCCGCGGGGCCCGGGGCGGCCCCCCCCCGCCCGGGGGGCCCCGGGGGGGGGGCCCCGGCGGCCGGGGGGGGGGGGGGGGGGGGCGGCCCCCGGCCCGGGCACGGCCGCCTCGGCGGAGGGCGGGGGCATCTCGGATGCGGGCGGCCCACCCGTGCCGTTCAGGTTCGTGGCGCTGGGGGACTCGCTGACCGCGGGCGTGGGGGACCCGGTGGCCGGGGGAGGGTGGCGCGGGTGGGCGGCGTTGCTGGCGAGCGCGCTGGTTGGGGCGGACGCGGTGCCCGGCGTGGCGGTGCAGCCCGGCGGTGGCCCCTGGCCGGTGGCCAGGCCCGCCGCCGGGGCGCGCCCCGAGCCGTGGCGGGTGGCGCACGTGGAGTTCGTCAACCTGGCCAGGAGCGGTGCGTTGGCCACCGAGATGGCACGCGCCCAGTTGCCCACGGCCCGCAGGTCGCGGCCCCAGTTGGCGTCCGTCGTGGTGGGCGGCAACGACACGCTGCGGGCGGGGTTCGACATCGAGGAGGTGGCCACGGCCCTTGACCTGACGATGCGCCTGCTGAGCGCCGACGGGGCGCTGGTGCTGACGGCGTGCCTGCCCGACCCGGGCCGGGCGCTGGGCCTGCCCAGGCCGCTGGCCGCGCCGCTGACCCGACGGATGCGGGCCCTGAACACGGTCATCCACGTGCTGGCCCGGCGCTACGGGGCCGTCCACGTCCACCTCGCCGGCGGCACCTGGGCCGCCGAGCGCGCGGCCCGCAGCGTCGACCGGCTGCACCCCAGCGAACTCGGCCACCGGCTGCTGGCCCGGGAGTTCCACGCCGCGCTCGGGCGCCGCGGCGCGCTGCTCGGACCCGCACCGTCGACCGTTCCCGACGGGCCGCGGCCCACCTTCGCGGGCGGCTCCTGGTGGCTGGCCACGCGCGGTTCGCGCTGGGTCGTCGACCGCTGTCACGACCTGCTGCCCGACCTGGTGCGGCTGGCGGCCCTGGAGAGCAGCCACCGACTGCGCGGCACCGGCCACCTCCTGGACGCCCGCACCCGCAGGAGCACCCGCAGCGCGCTGACCGCCACCCGCCGCGGCCCACTGGGCCCGCTGGGCGCGGGCAGCCCGGCGTGAGCGCGTAGACACCACACCCTGCCGCCGCCCGGTCATCCGCCGGGCCCGCCGCTGGGGGGCCCCGCGGGGACGGGCGGGCGCGCCCGGGCCTGGGTCCGAGCGCGGGAAGCGGCCGTGTGGGCGGTCTGCTCACCGGTGCTGGTCTGCCGCCTGCTGGCGGCCGGCCGCCGTCCAGTCCTCGCCGTGAGGGCCCGCGGGGGAGGAGGACGGTGCCGGTCTCTCTCCGCAGTGACCTGCCTCGTCGAAGAGCGGTCTCACCGAGTTCGACCGGGTCCCAGCGAGCTGCTGGCCCCATCGCCCAGGGCCGCTTGCCTTGCCTACACGAGAGACGGGCCGACCGCGTTCACGAGGGGGTCGACGAGCTGGCGAAGGTCGGAGACGTCGCGGTAGAGCACGGCGGTCATGCCGGCCTGGCGGGCGGCGTCGACGTTCGTCCGGCTGTCGTCGACGAAGGCGCAGCGGTGGGCGGGGACGCCCGCGCGCTCAACGGCGATCTTGTAGATCTCGGCGTCGGGCTTGGCGATGTGGACACGGGAGCTGTTGACCACGTGGTCGGCGAGGTCGGTGAGGCCGAGTTGGGCAAGGTCGCTGTCGAGCCAGACGGTGGCGTTGGTGACCAGAACGACCGGAATGCTCCGGCGGACCTGCCGGATCAACTCGACCACGTGCTGGTCCGCGCGAGAGGGGGCGTGGGCGAACGCCGTGGCGAGAGCGGCTGCCTGCTGGGTGGAAACCTTGGTGGCCAGGGCGTCGGCGATGGATGCGGCCCACTGGGCCCGGCTGATCCGGCCGAGCAGCAGCGGCAGGTCCCGCTCGGGGGCGAACGCGATCTCCATGGTGGTGCCGGAGGGGAGGCCCGCGGCTTGCTCCAGGCGGTTCACCTCGTCCAGGTCGTAGAAACGGATGACGTTGTCCAGGTCGCACAGCAGGGCATCGAATGCGAGGTCGCTCATCGCCGGTGAGCATGTCAGAGCACCCCAAGGCGCCCGCCTCCTGGATGAGACAGGTCACGCAGGACCGCTGCGGCCCAGGTCCGCCACGGCCCCGTACGGTTCCTCCCGTACACGTGCGCAAGGCGCCATGTGCCACCGCACCGGGTTCCGTACGCCTCGGTCCAAGACCACATCCGCCTCCCGGACGTCTCCGGGCACATCTGGAGGCGCCTGGAGACGTCCCACCCACCGTTGCCGCTGCGACCTCCCACGGCCCGGCCGCGTCAGCGGCGCAAGGCGTGCCGGGCGGTCGCCGACACCGACACCAGCCCACGGCCCGTACCTCCCCCTCTCCGTGCCTCTCCCGCGATGCCCGCCCCGCCAGGGGCACCCGTACGCCCAACCGGCTCCCGTCCTCCCGCCCCGGGCGCGCCCCGCTGCGACACTGGAGGGATGACCACCGGACGCTGGGAGTTCTGGATCGACCGGGGTGGGACGTTCACGGACGTCGTGGGGCGGCGGCCGGACGGGCGGCTGGTCGCCAGGAAGTTGCTGTCGCACCACCCCGGGCGTCGACAGGACGCCGCCGTGGCCGGTATTCGGGCCACGCTGGGGATCGGGGCGGGCGAGCCGTTGCCCGTCGAGCGGATCGCCGTCGTCAAGATGGGCACCACCGTCGCCACCAACGCCCTCCTCGAACGCGCCGGTGAGCCCACCGTCCTGGTGGTGACCGAGGGGTTCCGGGACGCGCTGCGCATCGCGTACCAGAACCGGCCGCGCATCTTCGACCGGCGGATCGTCCTCCCCGAGGCGCTGTACGAGCGGGTCATCGAGGTGCCCGAGCGGCTGGACGCGCACGGCGCGGTGGTGCGTCCGCTGGAGCTCGACGGGGTGCGGGAGCAACTGCGGGCGGCCCGTGCCGACGGTCTGCGGGCCGTCGCCGTCGTCCTCACTCACGGCTACCGCTACCCGCGGCACGAACGCGCCGTCGCCGCGCTCGCCAGGGAACTCGGCTTCCCGCAGGTGAGCTGCGGGCACGAGGTCAGCCCGCTGATGAAGCTGGTGCCGCGCGGCGACACCACCGTCGTCGACGCGTACCTCTCGCCGATCCTGCGCCGCTACGTCGCCGAGGTGGCCCGCGAACTGCGCGGCGTACGGCTGATGTTCATGCAGTCCAACGGCGGGCTGCGGGAGGCGGCGCGGTTCCGCGGCAAGGACGCGGTGCTGTCCGGGCCGGCCGGCGGCGTCGTCGGCATGGTGCGGGCGGCGGCCGACGCCGGGTACGAGCGGGTGATCGGCTTCGACATGGGCGGCACGTCCACCGACGTGTCGCACTACGCCGGCGAGTTCGAGCGGGTCTACGGCAACGAGGTCGCCGGGGTGCGGATGCGGGCCCCAATGATGAACGTCCACACCGTCGCCGCCGGCGGCGGATCGGTGCTGCACTTCGACGGCCAGCGCTACCGGGTCGGCCCCGAATCCGCCGGCGCCGTGCCCGGGCCCGCCGGCTATCGCCGCGGCGGCCCGCTGACCGTCACCGACGCGAACGTCATGCTCGGCCGGGTGCACGGCGCGTACTTCCCCGCCGTCTTCGGCCCGCACGCCGACCAGCGACTGGACGCCACCGCCGTCCGCGCGCAGTTCACCGCGCTCGCCGACCGGATCGCCGCCGCGACCGGCGACCGGCGCGGCCCGCACGAGGTGGCCGCCGGCTTCCTCGACATCGCCGTGCTCAACATGGCCAACGCGGTCAAGAAGATCTCCGTACAGCGCGGCTACGACATCACCCGGTACGCCCTGACCAGCTTCGGCGGCGCGGGCGGTCAGCACGCCTGCGCCGTCGCCGACGTGCTGGGCGTCACCACCGTCATCGTGCCGCCGCGGGCCGGAGTGCTCTCCGCGTACGGGATCGGCGTGGCCCACGCGACCGCGATGCGCGAGACGGCCGTGGAGGCCGACATCGGCGACGCGGCGGGGCTGGCCCGGGTCCGGGAGGCCGGTGCTGACCTGGCCCGCCGCACCCGGGCCGAACTCGTCGCCGACGGCCTGCCCGCCGCGATCACCACCACGACCCGAGTCCACCTGCGCTACGCCGGCACCGACGCGACGCTGCCCGTACCGCTGGCCGACGCCGCCACGATGGCCGCCGACTTCGCCCGCGCCCACCGCGCCCGCTACGCCTTCACCATGGACAAGCCGCTGATCGCCGAGGCCGTCGCGGTGGAGGCGAACTGCCCGCCGAGCGAGGACCGGGGACCCGTCTCGGAACGCGGCGCACCGGAGGCCGCCCCGGGCAGTGGCGCACCGGAGGCCGCCCCGGCGGGCAGCGAACCGGAATCCGCCGTACGGGGCGCCGTACGGGAATCCGCCGCGCAGGCCAGTGAACCGGAGGCCGCCGCCCAGGACCGTGGCGCATGGGCCCGCGCCGTGCCGGTCCACGACGCCGTGCCGGTCCACGACACCGTGCAGATGTTCGCCGCAGGTCAGTGGCGGCGAACGCACCTGTACCGGCGCGAAGCACTGCGCCCCGGCGACACCGTGGACGGGCCCGCCATCGTCGTCGAGGCCGATGCGACCACCGTCGTCGAACCGGACTGGCGGGCGGCCGTCGGCGCGCACGGACACCTGTTGCTCACCCGGGCGCGCCCGCGGCCAGCGGCCCCGGCCCTCGGCACCGGCGCCGACCCGGTCCTGCTCGAAGTGTTCAACAGCCTCTTCATGGCCATCGCGGAGCAGATGGGAGTGCGCCTGGAGAACACCGCACACTCCGTCAACATCAAGGAGCGGCTCGACTTCTCCTGTGCCCTCTTCGACGCCGCCGGCAACCTCATCGCCAACGCTCCGCACATCCCGGTGCACCTCGGCTCCATGGGCGAGTCGATCAAGGAGGTGCTGCGCCGCAACGCGGACGACCTGCGCCCCGGCGACGTGTACGCGATCAACGACCCGTACCACGGGGGCACCCACCTGCCCGACATCACCGTCGTCACCCCGGTCTTCGACGACACCGGCGCGCACCTGCTGTTCCTCGTCGCCTCGCGCGGACACCACGCCGACGTCGGCGGCAGCACCCCGGGATCGATGCCCGCCTTCAGCCGCACCATCGAGGAGGAGGGCGTGCTGTTCGACAACTGGCTGCTGGTACGCGACGGTCGGCTGCGCGAGGAGGCCACCCGCACGCTGCTCACCTCGGCCCGCTACCCCTCCCGGGCGCCCGAGACCAACCTCGCCGACCTGCGCGCCCAGATCGCCGCCAACGAGAAGGGCATCAAGGAACTGCGCCGGATGGTCGACCAGTTCGGCCTGGACGTCGTCCGCGCCTACATGGGGCACGTCCAGGACAACGCCGAGGAGTCGGTGCGCGCCATCATCGCCGGGCTGCGCGACGGCAGGTACCGCTACGAGACCGACAGCGGCGCGGTCATCGAGGTCGCGCTGCGCGTCGACCGGCGCACTCGCAGCGCCGTCGTCGACTTCACGGGCACCTCGCCCGAGCAGCCCGGCAACGCCAACGCCCCCAGTTCGGTGGTGCTGGCCGCGGTGCTCTACGTCTTCCGCACCCTGGTCGCCCGCGACATCCCGCTCAACAGCGGCTGCCTCAAGCCGCTGGACGTCCGCATCCCCGCCGGCTCGATGCTCGCCCCGACCTACCCGGCGGCCACCGTCGCCGGCAACGTGGAGACCTCACAGGCGGTCACCGGGGCCCTGTACGGGGCGCTCGGCGTGCAGGCCGAGGGCTCCGGCACGATGAACAACGTCACCTTCGGCAACGACCGGGTGCAGTACTACGAGACGGTGGCCAGCGGCTCGGGCGCCGGCGACGGCTTCGACGGCACCGACGCCGTGCAGACCCACATGACCAACTCCCGCCTGACCGACCCCGAGGTGCTCGAATGGCGCTACCCGGTGCGCGTGGAGACCTTCGCGGTGCGCCCCGGCAGCGGCGGGCGCGGGCGCTGGCACGGCGGCTGCGGGGTCACCCGGCGCATCCGCTGCCTGGAACCGATGACCGTCGCCCTGCTCACCGGCCACCGCCGGGTCCCGCCGTACGGAATGGCCGGCGGCGACCCGGGCGCCACCGGCGCCAACCTGCTGGAGACGGCCGACGGTACGGTGCAGCCGCTGCACGGCTGTGACGTCGTACGGGCCGCGGCCGGTGACGTACTGGTGGTGCACACGCCGGGCGGGGGCGGGTACGGGCGGTGCGCTGAGGGGGCGGGGGAGGGAGGCGGGGAGCGATGAGCCGCGGAGTATCCAGGGGCTGAGAGGAGAGGAAGAGGGGGCGCGGGCGGAGCGGCGGGCGGGCAGCCGAATGGGCTCCGCGCTGACTCAGTGCGCGGAGCCCATCGGCGTCGATGGTCGGCCCGTGCCTCGCCGCCTCGCGACGGCGGGGCCGGCAGGCGGCCCGGGGCAGCGCCTGCGGCCGTGGGCGGCGTGCACCCCGCGGCCGGGCTGGCTGGTCCCCGGCGCGAGCCTTCCCATCCTCCCGGTGGATGCCCCCTGGGGACCGGCCGCTACCGCGGTCGTTCCCCCATCCGTGCAACAGCATCGCCAGGCGGCCTGTTGTCGACAAATCCTTAGAGACCTTTAAAAAAGTTAGCCGACGGGCCGCTCCGGGCGGCACGGCCCCGTTGCCCTCCGGCCAGGCGGCTGTGGTGAGTTCGGCCGCCTCGCGGCACGCCCGGCTGTGCCCGACCGGCCCGAGCCGTTCCCCGCCCGACTGCGCCCAGGTCTGTGCCCAGCCGTGCCCAGGTCCGTGCCGCCCCGCACGGCGAGGGGCGCGGCGGCCGGGTGGGACGGCGGATGCCCGCGGGTCAGCGGAGGCGCGAGGGGCGTGCCCGGTACGGCAGGAAGCGCACCGGTGTGCCCGGTACGGCCTGGGCCGCAGCCGGCAACGCGTCCGCGGGCACCACGCCGATCACCGGGTAGCCGCCGGTCGTCGGATGGTCGTGCAGGAAGAGCACGGGGCGCCCGTCGGGGGGCACCTGGACGGCGCCCAACACCAGCCCCTCGCTGGGGAGTTCGCCACGCTCGGCTCGTTCGAGCGCGGGCCCTTCCGTACGCAGCCCGATCCGGTTGCTCGCGGCGGAGACCACGTACGCGGCACGGCCGATGGTGCGCAGCGCGTCGGCGGTGAACCAGGTGTCGCGCGGGCCGAGTGCCAGTGGCAACGCCAACTCCCGTACCGGGCCCGGGGCGGGCGCCCCGTCGAGCCACGGCGCCGGCCCCACCGGCACGCCGAGCGGTAGCCGCGCCCCGTCGGTCAGCGGATCGGGCCCGAGCCCGGACAGGACGTCCGTGGCGCGGCTGCCGAGCACCGGATCGACGTCGACGCCGCCGCCGAAGGCCAGGTAGCTGCGCAGCCCGTGGGTGGCCGCGCCCGCCTCAAGCACGGCGCCCGCCGGCAGCCGCAGCGGGGTGCCCCACGCGGCGGGCCGGCCGTCGACGGTGACCGGGCAGGGCGCGCCGGTCACGGCGGCGGTGCTGGCCCGGGCGACCCGTACCGCACAGCCGGTGAGCGTCGTCTCGATGGTGGCGGCCCGCTCCGGGTTGCCCACCAGCCGGTTGGCCAGCCGGTGCGCGGGCTCGTCCAGGGCGCCCGAGCGGGGCACCCCCAGGTGTGCGCGGCCCGCCCGGCCGAGGTCCTGCACGGTGCTCAGCGCTCCGGCCCGCACCACCGTCACCGTGTTCACCAGTACGTTCGCCCGTACGGCGGCGGCCGTCAGCGGGTCGCTCGCGGCCCGTGCGGTGCCGCGGGCGGGCGCGTCATCGGTCGTCAGTGCGCCGTCGTTGGTCATCGGGCCGCCCCGTCCGTCGCCCGCTCCGCCGCTTCGGCTGCTGCGCCTGCTCCATCTGCTGTGTCTGCCGCGTCCGCGCTGTCAGCCGTGGGGACGAAACGGACCCGGGTGCCCGGGGCGAGAAGCGCGGCCGGTTCGCGGTCGGGGTCCCACAGCACCACGTCCGCGGTGCCGATGAGCTGCCAGCCGCCGGGCGAGGAGCGCGGATAGACCCCGGTGTACGGGCCGGCGATGGCGAGCGAACCGACCGGCACCCGGGTGCGCGGGGTGTCGTGGCGGGGCACGTGGTAGCGGTCCGGCAGCCCGGTGAGGTAGCCGAAGCCGGGCGCGAAGCCGCAGAAGGCCACCCGGTACTCGACGCCGGCGTGGATGCGTACCGCCTCATCGGGCGTGACCCCCCACAGTGCGGCGACGCCGGCCAGGTCGGGCCCGTCGTACCGGACCGGGATGCGGACGACGCTGCCGTGTTCGCGCGGCCCGACCCGGATGTGCCAGCGGGCGACCCGGGCCGCCGTGGCCGCCGGGTCGGCCAGCCCGTCGAGCAGCACGGTGCGCGCGGCGGGCACGATCTCGCCCACCGCAGGCAACTCCGGGCTGCCGAGCCGGCGCAGCAACTCGGCGTGCAGCGCCTCGACCGCCGCGTCCGATGCGACCTCAAGCAGCAGGGCCCGCTCGCCGACGGGCAGCCCGCGCACGCTGACCACGGCCCCGCCGTCCGCGTCGCCCGTACGACCCGCACGGTCCGCGTCGTTCGTACCGCCCGTGCCGGCCGGGCCCGTTGCGCCGGCTGGGTCCGCTGCGGTGTCTCCGGCCTTCGGCGGGTGTGGCGCACCGCCCGCGGCGGGCCGTCGCGGGGCACCCGGCTCGGGTGGCGTCCGCGTGTCGCCGTGCACCGCCGTCATGCGAACGCCCGCAACGGCACGCCGGCCGCGGTCAGCGCGGCCCGCACCCGGCGGGCGGTCGCCGCCGCGCCCGGGGTGTCGCCGTGCAGGCAAAGCGAGCGGGCGGACACGGCGACGTGTGTTCCCTCGATACTGG
>NZ_JBEHZD010000334.1:0-8922 GCF_040240285.1 Streptomyces sp. HSW2009
CCGGCGCCAGCCCCAACAAGCGCCACCCACCCCGCTGACCAGCCCCACCGCGCAGCCACCCCGCGCGACTGCGCGGGGCGGTACGGTACGGGGCGGTACGGGCCGATCGGCGGGGCTCAGCCGTTGCGCTGTCCGCCGAAGAGCACGTCGTGCTCCCAGGCGTGCCGGGGCTGACGGTGCAGCCGCCAGTACTGTTCGGCGATGTCATCCGGGTCGAACTCCGTGCCGGGGGCGACCGGGCCGTCCACGGTGACGGCCGCCACGTGGACGCCGGCCGGCCCGTACTCCTGGTCGAGCAGGGAGACCAGCGTCCGGACGCCGGACTTGCCGAGGGAGAGGCTGACGTAGTCCGGCCTGGGGTGTGGCATCCCGCTGGTGATGAGGAACGTGCCGATGCCGCGCTCCGCCATGGCCGGGAGGGCCCGGGCGGCGGTGGTGTGGGCGCCCAGCACGTTGACCGCCCAGGCGTCCAGGTGGCCGCGGGTGCTGAGACCGCCGATGCGGTCCGGCCGGACGACGGCGGCGTTGTAGACGACGACGTCCGGCACGCCGAACCGGTCGGCCGCCGCGTCCAACGCAGCCCTGAGCCCGTCCTCATCAGTGACGTCGGCCGGGAACGCGGCCACCTCGGCACCGCCGCCACCGGCACTGCCGCCAGCGCCGTCGTCCGGTGCCGTACCGGCGGACCGCACGGCCTCCGCCACCACGGACAGCGACGCCTGCGAGCGCGCGATCAGCGCCACCGACATCCCCGCCCGCGCGAACCGCCGAGCCACCGCCTGCCCGATCCCCGGCCCCGCCCCCACCACAACTGCACCAGCCACGACACGACTCCCTTCCCACCACGAACGAGTACGCCGCGACAGTAGGGGCTGACACCGATGTGAAGGTCAACTGGTGAGACCGCCGACGGTGTGCGGTGCACATCACCTGGGTGCGGATCGCGGATCGCGGATCGCGGATCGCGGATCGCGGATCTCCGGGCGTACGGGGCAGGGGCGGCGGCGCATGGCCGATCCTCCCGCCGGAGCACGGAGCACGGAGCACGGAGCACGGAGCACGGAGCACGGAGCACGGAGCACGGAGCACGGAGCACGGAGCACCCGCGGGGCTGGGTGCGGAGCGTGGCCCCCGCGCGCGGGGTGTGGAGGGCGGGGTGAGGTCCACCCTCGCCCGGCGGTACGGGGCACCGGCACCGGGCACGGAGTTCGAAGCGGTGAGCCTCGCGCGCGGGGTTGGGGAATGCAGGTTCGCCTTTGCTGGCAAGAGGCGTCGATCCTCGCCGGGGGCACGGGGCACGGGGCACGGGGCACGGGGCACGGGGCACGGGGCACGGGGCACGGAGTGCTGCGGGGCTGGGCACGGAGCGCGGAGCGGGGTTGGCCGGAGCCTCGCGCGCGGGGCGTGGAGAACGGAGGGGCCACCCTCGCACGGCGGCCCGGGGTACGGAGCATGGAGCGGCTGGGCCTCGCGCGCGAGGTGCGAGAAGACGGAGCAGGCCCGCCCTCGCCCGGCGGCACAGGGCACGGGCGCCAGCCCCGCCCCGCCCCGGCCACCGCCTCACCCCACCCGACACCCTGGGCCCCCTCCCCGCGGAGCCGGTCCCGCATGCCGAGCCCCCGGTGGAGCCGGCCCTGCCCCGCCTCGTTCACCCGGGCGACATGTCGCTCCCCACCGGCTGCCACGCGGCTGCCGTACGGTCCCGACCACCCGGTCGCCCAGGGCGGCGGGTAGAGCGTTGGCCATCGATCGGGAGGAAGAGCGTGGCATCCGAGATTTCGCGTAGGCGGGCGCTGGCACTGGGCGCGGGTGGCGCGGGGCTCGCGGCGGCGGGGTCGCTGCTGCCGCCCTCGCTCCAGCAGGCGGTGGCCAACCAGGCGGCCGAGTACGGGGCGGAGCGGCACCACGGCGGCGGGCTGCGGGACGTCCGGCACGTCGTGGTGCTCATGCAGGAGAACCGTTCGTTCGACCACTACTTCGGCATGCTGCGCGGCGTACGCGGCTTCGGCGACCGGAACGCCATCGAACTGCCCGGCGGCAACAGCGTCTTCGAGCAGCCGGGCGCGCTCGGCGTGGGCACCGTGCTGCCGTTCGGCGTGCGGGCAGCCGCCGCGGCCCAGCAGAAGGAACTCCAGTACATCGGCGACCTCGACCACAGTTGGCAGGGCGGCGCGAAGGCGTGGCGCGGCGGCTGGATGGACGGCTGGGTCACCGCGAAGACCGCGGCGACCATGGCGTACTACGACAGGTCGGACATTCCGCTGCACTACGAGTTGGCCGACACCTTCACGGTCTGCGACGCGTACCACTCCTCCATCCACTCCTCCACCAGCCCCAACCGGAACCACCTGGTCAGCGGCTGGACCGGCTTCGAGCCCGGGGGCGCCCGCGCCGTGGGCAACGACGCCTACGACGAGGACACCCACCCCGGCTACGCCTGGCCCACCTACGCCGAGCGGCTTGAGGAGGCCGGCCACTCCTGGCGCGTCTACCAGGAATGGGACAACTTCACCGACAACAACCTGGAGTTCTACGCGAGCTTCAAGGCCGTCGGGCGCAAGGCGCTGGCCAAGGTCGACGGCGTGCAGAACATGACCGCCTACTACGAGAAGCTCGGCGCCGCCGACGCCGCCGGCCGGCAGCGCCTGACGGGCCTGCTCGACGAGGGCCTGCGGAGCCTGAGCGCCGCGGAGCGCAGCCTGTTCGAGCGGGCGCTGCGGCGCGGCGAGCCGGGGAGCACGGCCACCGCCTTCGCCGCCGACGTGGCCGCAGGCAAGCTGCCGAAGGTCTCCTACATCGTGCCGTCGGCCGCCGACTCCGAGCACCCCGGCGCCTCGTCGCCGGTCGCCAGCGCCACCCTCGTCTACAAGATCCTCGATGCCCTCGGCAACAACCCCGAGGTGTGGCGGCACACCGCGCTCTTCCTCACGTACGACGAGAACGACGGCTTCTACGACCACGTGCCGCCGCCGGTGCCACCGGCCGGGACGGAGGGCGAGTTCTGGCAGGGGAAGCCGACGGGGCTCGGCATCCGGGTGCCGATGCTGGTGATCTCGCCGTGGACGGTGGGCGGCTACGCCTGCTCGGAGGTGTTCGACCACACCTCCATCGTCCGCTTCATGGAGCGCTGGCTCGGCGTGCACGAGCCCAACATCGGGGCCTGGCGGCGCACCGTCTGCGGCGACCTGACCTCCGCCTTCGACTTCACTCGGCGGCGCGGGCTGCCGGCCGTCGAACAGCCGGGGCCGATCCCGCCGTTCGCCGGCCGCTGGCGCCCCGCGCCCCCGGCCGACCAGCGGCTGCCGCGGCCCGAACGGGGCCCCCGACCGGCCCGCCCGCTGCCGTACGCGCCCGACGCGGACGGCCGCCTGGACGCGCAGGCCGGCGTGTTCAAGCTGGCGCTGCGCAACGCCGGCCGCGCCAGCGCACACCTGGCGCTCTACCCGTACGCCGACGAGTACGCGACGCCGCAACACCGCGACCTGCCCGGCGCCGGCCGGCACCCCTACGGGGCCGGGGCGACGGAGCCGGACGGGGCGGCGGAGCACGGGGCCGACGGGGCGGCGGACGGGGCGCAGGAGGCCGCCGGACACGGCTCCGGGCGGCCCGGGCGGGGCGAGTCCTGGGAGGTGCCGGTCAAGGCCGGCGCGTACCGGTTCACGCTCACCGGCCCGAACGGCTTCCGCCGCGAGTTCGCCGGCACCGCCCGGGGCGTCGCCGCGGGCACCGCCGTGCGCAGCCGCATCGACGCCCGGCGGCGCGAACTCCACCTCACGCTGGAGAACACCGGCAGGACGGCGCTGACCTTCACGCTCAAGCCGCTGGCCTACGCGGGCGCGGGCGCGCGTACCGTCACCGTCGCAGCGGGCCGCACCCGCACCGTGCCGTTCCCGGCCGCCCGCACGCACGGCTGGTACGACCTGGAGCTCACCGTCGCCCAGGACGCCTCCTTCCGGCGCCGGCTGATGGGCCACATCGAGAACGGGGCGGAGTCCGTCACGGGCTGAGAGCCCTCGCGGCCACTGCCGCCCCACCGTTACTGCTGTTGCCGCGATCATCGGCGCAGCCACCGCCCGGGCCCGGGTCGCACGCCCCCGGGCCCGGGACGGCCGTATCCGGGCCCGGGACGGCCGTATCCGGGCTCAAAACGCCAGCGGCCCCATCAGAGCCAGATGAACCGGAAAGACGGGAGCACTTGTGGGGTAACCCACAAACCGGTCAAAGGATCTCCATCGGGTGTCACAGTGCTGCACGGGACCCGCCGCTCCTTCGTCGGCAGGCGGCGGGTCCCACGCGTTCCCGTCCGTACCTTCGCGCACGCTCGGCAACTCCGTCCCCCCGGCGAAGAGCGGTGCCCAAAACCGGAAGCGATCAGCACTTCATGGCCGCACTCGCCCGGTGGTGCCTCAACCGCCGTCTCGTCGTCATTGCGCTCTGGCTGGCCGTGCTCGCCGGCACCGCAGCGGCTGCGGCCGTGGCCGGCAGCGCGTACTCCAACGACTACGACGTGCCCGGTACGGAGTCGGCGAAGGCCGCCGAGCTGACCGCCGAGGCGTTCCCCGGCCAGGCCGGCGACAGCGACCGCATCGTGTGGCACACGGGGCCGGGCCGCGAACCCGTCCACTCGGCCACCGTCGAAGCCCGCATGACCGCGGCACTGGACCGGATCGCGGAGCTACCGGGGGTCGCCGCGGTCGGCAGCCCGTACCAGGGCCCCGACGGAGCCCGCCAGATCAGCCCCGACGGGCACACCGCGTACGCCACCGTCACCTTCGAGCACCCCGCCGACGACCTGCCGGCGAGCCAGCCGCGCGCCGTCGTCGACGCGGCCAGGTCCGCCGCCGGCGACGGGCTCCAGGTCGAGGCCGGCGGCAGCGCCGTCGCGCTCACCGAGAAGCCCGCCACCCACCTGAGCGAACTGATCGGCATCGCCGTGGCCGCCGTGGTGCTCTTCGTCGCCTTCGGCTCGTTCGCGGCCAGCCTGTTGCCCATCGTCACCGCCGTGGTCGCGGTGGGTACCGCCACGCTCGGCATCACCCTGCTCGGCCACGTCATGACCGTCGCGGACTTCGCCCCGATGCTCGGCATGCTGATCGGTCTGGGCGTCGGCATCGACTACGCCCTGTTCATCGTCACCCGGCACCGCAAGGGCCTACGGGCCGGGCTGTCCGTGCCCGAGGCGGCCGAACGCGCGGTGGCCACCACGGGGCGCGCCGTCGTCTTCGCCGGCGGCACCGTCTGCGTGGCCCTCCTCGGCATGCTGATCCTGCGGCTGAGCTTCCTGAACGGCGTCGCCATCGCCGCCTCGCTGACCGTCGTACTGACCGTCGCGGCCTCGATCACCCTGCTCCCGGCCCTCCTCGGCGTGATCGGCAACCGGGCGCTGGGCCGCCGCGAACGGCGCCGGCTCGCCGCCGGCCTGCCACGGCCCGAACGGCCCACCGGGCTCGCCGTCCGCTGGTCCGGCTTCGTCGAGCGCCATCCGCGGCTCCTCGGCGGGCTGGCAGCGGCCGTCATGCTCGTCCTGGCCCTGCCCACCCTCTCGCTCCACCTCGGCACGTCCGACCAGGGCAACAACCCGCTCAGCAGCACCACCCGCAAGGCGTACGACCTGCTCGCCGGGGAAAGCCCGCACGGGGCCGAAGGACGGGGCGACGGGGCGGCCGGGGGACGGGGCGCCAGCAGCGGCTTCGGGCCCGGCGCCAACGGGCCCCTCACCCTCGTCGCCCACCTCGACGGTGCCGCCGACCGAGTGGCGCTCAACCGGTTGGAGAACACCCTCCGCCACACCGACGGCATCGCCTCCGTACAGGGCCCGGCCAGCGACACGGCACAGGCCCACAGCACGGACACCGGCGTGATCACCGTCATCCCCGAGACCTCCCCGCAGTCCCGGCAGACCAGCGAACTGGTCGACCGGCTGCGCAACGAGATCATCCCGGCGGCCGAACGGGGCACCTCGCTCGACGTGTACGTGGGCGGCATCACGGCCGGTTACGACGACTTCGCCGAGGTGATCGTCGGCAAGCTGCCGCTGTTCGTCGGGGTCGTCGTCGGCCTCGGCTGCCTCCTGCTGCTCCTGGCCTTCCGCAGCGTCGGCATCCCGCTCAAGGCCGCGGTCATGAACATCGCCGCCGTCGCCTCCTCCTCCGGCGTCGTCGTCGCCGTCTTCCAATGGGGCTGGGGCAGCGAACTGCTCGACCTGGGCAGCGCCGGCCCGATCGAACCCTTCCTGCCGGTGATCATGATCTCCGTGCTGTTCGGCCTGTCGATGGACTACCAGGTGTTCCTGGTCAGCCGGATGTACGAGGAGTGGCTGGAAACCGGCGACAACTGCCGCGCCGTACGGGTCGGGCTGGCCGAAACCAGTCAGGTCATCAACTCCGCTGCCGTGATCATGATCGCGGTCTTCGCCGCCTTCGTCCTGAGCGGTGACCGCATCATCGCCATGTTCGGCATCGGCCTGGCCGTCGCGGTGGCCTTGGACGCCTTCGTGCTCCGTACGCTCCTGGTCCCCGCCCTGATGCACCTGCTGGGCGGCGCCAACTGGTGGCTGCCCGGCTGGCTCGACCGCTGGCTGCCCCGACTCAGCATCGAGCTGCCCGAGCGCGACCTCGCCACACCCGCCCCGGCGCCACAGCCGGCACCCCGCGAGCTCGTACCGGCGGGCGCCGCTCACCCGAGCCCATCGGTCCATCCCGGCCGCGACGGCGCACAGCCCGCACCGGCCCTCTCCGCACCGTCCGCTTCCGCCCCGTCCCTGCCCACGCGCGCCCGTGCGCGCGAGGCGGCCCCCGCACTGCCCCATGCGGCGCACCCCACCAACGCCGCCCTCCTCCCACCACAACGCAACACGGAGCAACGTCCCTCGGCCTGACCCCGCGCGATGGCCGCCGCCCGACTCGGCTCCGTGCGGCCCGATCCCCCGCGGCCTGCGCCGCGGTGGTGGTGGGTCCGTGCTGCGGTTTCGTACGGAGCCGGCGGTGACCTTGTGTCGCAACGCGGCTCCGTGCCGTGGTCTACCGGCTGGGGCTGGGGCGGTGGAAGGCCGGGTACGGCATGGGTACGGGCCCGACGCGGGTGTGGCGGCGTTGCGCGTTCCGGCGTTGCGCCGTGCCGTGCGCTCCGTGGCGCACCCGAGCGGGGCCCGCCCGCCGCGGGCTCCGTGCCCGCAGCCAGAGCGCACCGGCCGCGCCGAGGCCCTGGCCGGGTGCGGCGCGGCTGCGGCTGCGTTGCGTGCTCCATCGCTGCGCCCTGCCGTACGCTCCGTGGCGCACCTGGGTCGGGCTCGCCCGCCGCTGACCCGTGCCCGCAGCCAGAGCAGACCTGCCGCACAGAGGCCCACCGACGGGCGACGGCTTAGGTGCCTTAGGAAGCCGATGGCTCGGAGGACCGGACGGGCCCTGTCATGGCCCCGTGCCCCGCGGCCCAACCCGCCTAGGCCCCGCGCCTAAGGCACTCCAAGGGCTACTCAGCCCCGTCCGCACCGACGGAGGGCCGGCGTCTAAGGCGCTCTGAGGCGGCGAAATCAGGCACTCTCCCCATGCGGTGGGACCTCCTGAGCCAGCAGGGTGGAAGCACGCCGAACGACCCGCAGCGGCGGCCGACAGGCCCCGCAGTGGTTCGTCACCACCCGAGGAGAACCTGATGTTCCACTACGAGCTGCACCAACTCCGCCAGCACGACCTGGTCTCCGAGGCCACCGCCGCCCGCCGGGCACGCGAGGCCGGCCGAAGCCGCTTCATCACCCGCCGCTCTGGGGAGTACGAGGGGGAGGGGCGGGTGAATCCGCCCCTCGGCCGCGGGGGGGGGGGGGGGGGGCGCGCCCGGCCCGGCCGTCGCCGACCTCGCGGACGTCGTCGGGGGCGAGGTCATCGAGGTGGAGCGGACGTGGCGGCACCGGCCGACCGAGCCGCTCGACCCGCGGACCGGGCAGGGCCGCGCCCACGTCCAGTACAGCTTTGCCGCGCACCGTGCGGTGGTGGACGTGGACACCGAACTCGGCCTGGTCAAGGTGGTCGAGCTGGCCTGCGCCCAGGACGTCGGCAAGGCGCTGAACCCGCTGGCGGTCACCGGCCAGGTGCAGGGCGCCGGCGCGCAGGGCATCGGCCTCGCGGTCCTCGAAGAGATCGTGGTCGGCCCGGACGGCACGGTGCGCAACCCGTCCTTCACCGACTACCTGGTCCCCACCACGCTCGACACCCCGCCGCTCCCGGTCGACCTGCTCGAACACCCCGACCGGCACGCCCCGTACGGGCTGCGCGGCGCGGGTGAGGCCGCGACCCTCTCCGCCACCCCGGCCGTCGTCGCGGCGATCCGGGCGGCCACCGGCCGCGAGCTGACGCGGGTGCCGGTGCGCCCGGAACACCTCATCGGGCTCGACGGGCCGGGCACGGGCACGGACCCGGGAGCGGGTACGGGTACGGGAGCGGGTACGGCGCCCGGGACCGGGGTGGGGGCGGTGCCCGATGCGGGGTAGTCGGGGCGGCGGGGCGGTGCCGGCCGCCGGACGACGAAGGAGCTGACCGCCATGTTGGACATCGCCGCCGCCCTGCACGGGTGGTGCGCGCAGCGCCGTGACTTCGCCGTCGCCACGGTGGTCGCCGTGCACGGCAGCGCACCGCGGCTGCCCGGGGCCGCGCTGGCCGTGGCCGCCGACGGCGAGGCGGTCGGTTCGGTCTCCGGCGGCTGTGTGGAGGGCGCCGTCTACGAACTGTGCCGGCAGGCCCTGGACGACGGGCACAGCATCGTGGAGCGCTTCGGCTACAGCGAGGACGACGCCTTCGCGATCGGGCTGACCTGCGGCGGCGCCATCGACGTACTGATTACCCCGGTCCGCTGGGGGAGCGTCTTGGACCGGAGCGCCCCAGGCCGGGTGCGGGTGCTCGCCCCCGCGGTGGCCGCCGCGGCCGCCCGGTGCCC
>NZ_JBEHZD010000335.1:0-8897 GCF_040240285.1 Streptomyces sp. HSW2009
CCGGACTCGGCCCCGGTCGCGGCGGCTGCGGAGGTGCCGACGGCAACGGTCGCCGCGGTGGCCCCGACGACCCCGCCGAAGGCGCGCCGGGTCAGCGGGGTGTTGGTGGTGCCGGCCGTGCCGGTCGGGGTGGGGGAGTCGGTCGCGCCGGCCGTGGCGGGTCTCGTACGGGCGGCGTCCGGGGCGGGGGACGTGGCGGCGGCCGGGTCGGTGGGTGCGTGCGCCGACTGCCCGGTCGGGGCGGGGCGTTCGGCGGGGCTCGGCTGGTGCGAGGAGGTCACGGCGGGTCCTTAGCTGGGGGAGGGGCGTGGGCACGCGGCGGCTGTGGTGGCGCCGGCCGCGCGTCATCACGGGGCACGGGGGCGGTGGGGGAGCGGACGTGCGGGGGCACGGATGCAGGAGGGCACGGACGTACGGCGGCGTCGGACGGGATGCGTGGACGTACGGCGGTACGGGCGTCCGACCGCTCAGGGCGCAGCGGCACGGCCCCGGAACACGCTCCGGATCGACGGCTCCGGCCCACGACAGCCGCGTACGGCGTCCGCGCCACGACATCCGCACCACGACATCCGAGGACGACACCGGCGTACGACATCCATGTACGGCAATGGCGCACGACGTCCGCGTACGACAGCCGCGTACGACGTCCGCGTACGGCCGAGGCAGACGACCGAGGTGAACGACGAAGGCGCGGTGATACGGGCCGAATCGCCCACCGGGGCGCCGCAGTTCCTAGCGCGCGGGCGCGGGCGGAGGCGTCGGTGGACGGGAGGTGGCGGACGTCAGCCCGGTCGCGAGGTGCGTCGGGGCGCGGCCGGCGCGGAGGCGTTCAGCAGAGCCGTCCCGCGGAGCCGTTCAGGCGTGGCGCCAGATCGCGCTCGCGACACGGACCAGGTCAACGTGGCGGCGCGCTACCAGCAAGATCGAAGGATCAAGGACGAGCGGCATGGTCCAGGAGCCTGTCCGACGGCACGCGCACCTGTCAATGCCAGGGTGATGAACACGGGCCGGGCGCACTGCGCTGGGCCGGCCGGGCAAGCGGGTGACGCGCGCCACCCGAATCACCCGCTGAAGTCGCGGCGTCACCGGAAGTCGCCTTGTGTGGACAGTGCGATCCGACCGTTTCAGAAAGGAACGTCACGCAATGTCTTCTCTCCCCCCGACCCTCCCCCCGGCCCTCCGCCCGACCGCAGGCGGCGCCGCGCGTCGCACCGGTGTGGTGGCCGCCACCGCCGCCGTCGCCCTCGGCCTCGCCCTCACCCCGGGGACGGCCGGCGCCGCCCCGCTCGCCCCCGCCGCCCCGATCGACGCGCCCCGCGGCGCCATCGCGGTCGTCGACGGCAGCACCCACCTCGCCGTGCCGCCGCAGGTCGTGGAGCGGCTGCGGGAACACGGGCTGCGCCTGGTCCGCGTCGACGGCCAGGGCCAGACCCGAGAGGCCGCCCCCGCCGGCAGCCAGCTCCAACTCGACGTCACCAGCGGCGTGATCACCAACCTGGACGGCCGGATCGGCGGCCGGGTCCTCTACCAGGACCGCGGGCTCGCGGTGGTCAACACCAAGACCCGCCAGGTGGCCAGACTCGCGGAGTTCGAAAGCGACCTGACCCGCAATGCGGTGCTGGGTTCGGTCAACGACGCCCAGTCGTTCGCGGTGGGCTACGCGCGCAGCGAGCTCATCTCGCGGCAGACCCTGAACGTCGAGGAGCGGCAGGTGAAGTTGGACTCCCGGGTCCGGCTGACCGAGCGCGCCGCCGCCCAGCTCAACCAGGCGGCCGGGACCAAGGCGTTCACCCGTGGCGCGGTCTTCGCGAAGGTGGACAGCACCTTCAACCTGGACGAGGAGCAGGACGTACGGGCCGCACTCGGCCTGGACCGTGACCTGAAGAGCACGGACAAGGCGCAGACCTACCGCCAGCAGCCGAAGGCCGACAAGCCGGGCCGCGCGCAGGACGAGTTGGCGACCGAGGCGAACCTGAAGAAGGCGTTCCCGAAGGCCGTGGGCTAACCAGACCCCGTCGTTAGGGGCAACAACTCTCCTCGTATGCAAGGAAGTTGGGGAATTGGCGAGTCCGCGTTGAGGGTCGCCTAGCAGTGCCGCCCCACCCGCGAGCCGCCCCCGCACAAGCCGACACACACCCCCGTGCCGCGCTGCCCCACGCCGCGGCGCGCCCCCTCGCCGAGGGCCCGACCCGGGCCGGCGGTCGGGGCGCGCGGCGGCCGGGTGCGGGGGCGTGGGGCCGGTGGCTGGGTGTCTGAGGGCCCGGGAGTTGGGTGTCTGAGGGCGTGGGCGCCTGGGTGGCTGGTTGCCGGTGCCCGGCGGGCCGAGGGGCCGAGTGTCCGAGTATCCGGGGCGCGCCCTCAGCGACGGCCGGCCGGGAACGGCGCCGGGCCGGTCGCGCGCGGTCTGACCTGCACCGACGGCCGATTGTCAGAGGCCGCCCCTAGGGTGCGAAGCAGACGGAAGGCCCTGGCCCGGCCACGGCTCCGGCCCCCCGGCTGACGACCAACCGTCGTGCTGCGACGACCCGAACCCACCCCAGGAGCACCGACATGCGCACGCTGATCAGCACCGCCTTCATCTCCCTGGACGGCGTCATGGAGGCCCCCGGCGGCGAGAGCGGCTACCGCAACGCCGGCTGGACCTTCAAGGACGTGGAGTTCCTGCCCGAGGCGTTCGAGATCAAGGGCCGGGAGCAGGAGGAGGCCACGGCGCTGATGCTGGGCCGGGTCAGTTACGAGGGCTTCAGCCCGGTATGGCCGGAGATGGCGGAGTTCACCGGTTACCGGGACATGCCCAAGTACGTGGTCTCCACCACCCTCGCCGAGTCCGACCTGGTCACCAACTGGGGCCTGACCACGATCCTGCGCTCGCTGGACGAGGTGGCGGCCCTCAAGGAGACCGAGGGCGGCCCCGTCATCATCCACGGCAGCGCCAAGCTGAACCACGCCCTCTCCGACGCCGCCCTCATCGACCGCTACCACCTGCTGGTCTTCCCCCTCCTGCTGGGCGCGGGCGAGCGCCTGTTCAGCGCCACCGACAAGGACGCACAGAAGCTGCAACTGGTCGAGCAGGAGGCGTACGGGAACGGCGTGCAGAAGGTCGTCTACGACGTGGTGCGGTGAAGGTGAAAGGGGGGGCGACCGATGGGGGCGGCTGACGGGTGGCTCCCGGCCGTACCGGCCGGTGCGCGGTGGACGGCGCACCCCGGGCACCCTGCGACCGTGCGGACGGGCGGCGGCCGAGGAACGCACGGCGGCACCCGCGGCGGCCCGCGGTCGGGCGGCGGCCGAGCGGTGTGCGGGCAGCGTCCCCGGCGGCCTGTGGTCGCGCGGCATCCGAGCAACCCACGGCGACACCCCTGGCGGCCCGCGGTCGGCGGCACCCGCAACGTACGGCAAACCCTCAGCACGCCCGGATGCCAGCCCGGGCCGACCCCGCCCCGTAGCAACCCCGCCACACCAACCCGGGCCGTACCAACCCCAGACCGGCCCGGCCCCGCCCCCGTACGATCCCGGCCCATGGCCATGTTCGTACACCTCACCTCGGCGGCGAACGCGCCCCGCATCCGCCGCTCCGGGGTCCGGGCGGAGAGCACTGGGCAGGGCGACGCGCGCGGGGTGTACTGCTTTCCCGTCCTGCGGTCGTACACCCACACCCATCAGTGGCTGCGCGAGCTGGCCCGCTTCGGCAGTCAGGGCGGGCTGGTCGCCGTGCACCTGCGGCTGGACGACGCCGAGCCGGTGCGGGTCGGCCGCTACGGGGACCGGGTGCGGGACGCCCAGCGGCTCGTACCCGCGGCCGACGCGGTGCGGCGGGTCGCCGCCCTGGAGGACCCGCGCGGCTGGGAGGTCTTCGTGCCCCGGGCGATCCGGCCGCGCGAGATACACCGCATCCGCGCCGCCCGGCAGGTCGCCGGCTGGCGCTACCGGCCGGACGCGCACGGCGACCGGCCCTGCACCTGCGCCGGCTGTCGCATCCGCGGCGAGTACGGATCGCGGCGGCTGCGCGAGCGGCTGCCGCACCCACTGGACGGCCCGCCGCCACCGGCCCGCGTGCTGCTCGCCAGGATCGCGGCGGCCGGCGACCCGGGCGATCCGGCCGTGCTCAAGGACGCCCTGCACTGGTTCGGCCTGCGCCGCCGCGGCCCCCTCGCCGCACTGGCCCCGCTCGCCACCCACCCCGACCCCCACGTCCGCGCGTACCTGGTCTGGGCGGTTGCCCGCTGGTCCACGCCCGGCGTCGGCGACCTCCTCGCCACCCTCGCCGACGATCCGCACCCCGACGTCCGGGTGGCGGTGGAGTGCGTCCGCGAGGCGCACTAGCGACGGGCCCCGACAGCCGCCGACCTCGCCCCGCACCCACCACCGGGCCGGGCCCCGCGGACCACCAACCCCCGCCCCACGGCTCCGGCCCCATCAACCGCCGGGCCCGGTCCGCGCGGCCCACCGGCTCCCGCCCGCACCAACCGCCGGGCCCCGGCCCCCACGGATCACCAACCCCGCCCCCGCGGACCCGGCCCCTGCCCCGCCCCGAGGTGTGTCCCTCATCTCATCTGGACCCGGCAGCCGCCCGGCGGCCGATGCCGATCCGTCGCGCCGGCAGGACGTACACCCCGAGTGACAGCCCGTTTTTCCGGGCGGATGGGGCGGAAGTGATTACGGAGGGTGAGTGGCCGTGTCCGGGTGGACCGAACGTCTGACCCTCAACCGCGGGTACAGTGTCTTTTGTGCGTGGTGACGGACTACTCAGCCACGATCTCCTTCCCGGCGAGAAGGGCCCCCAGGACGCTTGTGGCGTCTTCGGTGTCTGGGCTCCCGGCGAAGAGGTCGCCAAACTCACCTATTTCGGGCTGTATGCCCTGCAACACCGTGGACAGGAGTCCGCGGGCATCGCAGTGAGCAACGGCTCCCAGATCCTGGTCTTCAAGGACATGGGCCTGGTCTCCCAGGTATTCGACGAAACTTCCCTCGGTTCGCTCCGCGGCCACATCGCCGTGGGCCATGCCCGCTACTCCACCACCGGTGCCTCGGTGTGGGAGAACGCGCAGCCGACCTTCCGGGCGACCGCCAACGGGTCGATCGCTCTCGGTCACAACGGGAACCTCGTCAACACCGCCGAGCTGGCCGACCTGGTCGCCGAGCTGCCACGGGACGGCGGCCGGGCCACCCAGGTCGCCGCGACCAACGACACCGACCTGGTGACCGCGCTGCTCGCGGGCCAGGCCGATGACGACGGCAAGCCGCTGACCATCGAGGCCGCGGCGCAGCGCGTGCTGCCCAAGGTGCAGGGCGCCTTCAGCCTCGTCTTCATGGACGAGCACACCCTGTACGCGGCCCGTGACCCGCAGGGCATCCGCCCGCTGGTCCTCGGCCGGCTGGAGCGCGGCTGGGTGGTCGCGTCCGAGACCGCGGCGCTCGACATCTGCGGCGCCAGCTTCATCCGGGAGATCGAGCCCGGCGAGCTGATCGCGGTCGACGAGGACGGGCTGCGCTCGTCCCGGTTCGCCGACGCGCGCCCCAAGGGCTGCGTCTTCGAGTACGTCTACCTGGCCCGCCCCGACACCGACATCGCCGGCCGCAACGTCTACCTCTCGCGCGTCGAGATGGGCCGCAAGCTGGCCGCCGAGGCGCCGGCCGACGCCGACCTGGTGATAGCGACCCCGGAGTCCGGCACGCCGGCGGCCGTCGGATACGCCGAGGCCAGCGGCATCCCGTACGGCTCGGGCCTGGTCAAGAACAGCTACGTGGGCCGTACGTTCATCCAGCCGAGCCAGACCATCAGGCAGCTCGGCATCCGGCTCAAGCTCAACCCGCTCAAGGAAGTCATCCGGGGCAAGCGACTGGTGGTCGTGGACGACTCGATCGTCCGCGGGAACACCCAGCGCGCACTGGTCCGGATGTTGCGCGAGGCCGGCGCGGCCGAGGTGCACATCCGCATCTCGTCGCCGCCCATCAAGTGGCCCTGCTTCTTCGGCATCGACTTCGCCACCCGCGCCGAGCTGATCGCCAACGGGCTCTCCGTCGAGGAGATCGGCAAGTCGCTGGGGGCCGACTCGCTCGCGTACATCTCCATTGACGGGATGATCGAGGCGACCACCATCGACAAGCCGAAGCTGTGCCGTGCCTGCTTCGACGGCGAGTACCCGATGGACCTGCCCGACCCGGAGCTGCTCGGCAAGCACCTCCTGGAGTCGGAGACGGCCGGGGTGGCCAAGCCCGACGCGGACGGCGTGCAGACGCTGACCGCCGGTGTGGGTGGGGCCGACGCACTGCGTCGTCCGTAACCCACACCCCCATCACAATCCGAAGGTTCCAGCCATGCCTGAGACAGTTCCCGTCGGCGGCGGCGCCAGCTACGCCGCCGCGGGTGTCGACATCGAAGCGGGCGACCGCGCCGTCGAGCTGATGAAGGAGTGGGTGAAGAAGGCCACCAGGCCCGAGGTCGTCGGCGGCCTCGGCGGCTTCGCCGGGCTCTTCGACGCCTCCGTGCTCAAGCGCTACGAGCGCCCGCTGCTCGCCTCGGCCACCGACGGCGTCGGTACGAAGGTGGACATCGCGCGCCGCCTGGGCGTGTACGACACCATCGGCCACGACCTGGTCGGCATGGTCGTGGACGACCTGGTGGTGTGTGGCGCCGAGCCGCTCTTCATGACCGACTACATCTGCGTCGGCAAGGTCTACCCGGAGCGGGTCGCGGCCATCGTCAAGGGCATCGCCGAGGGCTGTGTGCTCGCCGGCTGTGCGCTGGTCGGCGGCGAGACCGCCGAGCACCCGGGCCTGCTGGGCGCCGATGACTTCGACGTGGCGGGCGCGGGCACCGGCGTGGTCGAGGCCGACCGGCTGCTGGGCGCGGACCGCATCCGCACCGGTGACGTCGCCATCGCCCTGGAGTCCTCCGGACTTCACTCCAACGGGTACTCGCTCGTGCGACACGTGCTCTTCGACCGGGCCGGTTGGAGCCTGGACCGCGAGGTGCCGGAGTTCGGCCGCACCCTGGGCGAAGAGCTGCTGGAGCCCACCAAGATCTACGCGCTCGACTGCCTGTCGCTCACCCGGACCACCGAGGTGCACGCGTTCTCGCACATCACCGGCGGCGGGCTCGCCAACAACCTGGCCCGGGTCATCCCGGACGGCCTGCACGCCAGCATCGACCGCGCCTCGTGGACCCCGGACCCGGTGTTCGACGTCGTCGGCCAGGCCGGCGCGGTCGAGCGCAGCGAGCTGGAGAAGACGCTGAACATGGGCGTCGGCATGATCGCGATCGTGCCGCCGCAGTCAGTCGACGTCGCCCTGGCCACCCTCGCCGACCGTGGCGTGGACGCCTGGATCGCCGGAGAGATCACCGAGCGCGGTGACCGTACCGAGGCCGTGACCCTGACCGGTGACTACGCAAGCTGAAGCTGAAGGCAGCACAGAACCCGGTCCGGGGCGGGCCCTGGACCGGGTCGGTGTCGGTGTTGTGAACGCCGAAGACGTGCTGTGGACGCGCGACGTCAAGCGCGACGGCGATGAGCAGACGACTCGGACGGCTCGTCGTCGCCCTCGTCGTTGTAACGATCCGCGTACTCCGCGTACGGGTCGTCATCCAGCTCATCGTCGTGCGGCTCGCTGTTCGGCGGCTGCTTTGTCGTCGATGCGCCTAGCTCGTTGGCCAGGCGTGAGAGATCCGTCCCACCGCTGTTGTACTTCAGCTGGCGGGCGACCTTTGTCTGCTTGGCCTTGGCCCGGCCGCGCCCCATGGCTCGACCCCCTCGGTGACGGGGCTCGACGGCCCCAGAGTCTTGACACGCGTTCATGAGTCGGAGCGGGCTCTCGACGGAGAGACCGGTCCGTAGGGCTTCAACGGTACCTGCTTCTTTGGCCATACGGTACGTCGCCCACGGCACGTGCCACTCGACAGAACCTGCGAGGCGCCCCGTCCTCGCTGGTCAGCAGCGATTTTAACCCGTCTTGGGCGCCGACCCGCCGACGGGCCGTGAGCGATCTCTCCCTCGCGCCCGCCCGGAGCCCGGCGGCGGCCCGCGGTCCGCCCACGGCCGGCCCGCAGCCGCCCGGCGCCGGCCCTGCCGATGGCCGACGGGCTGCGAACGGGTGACGGCCAGGCGCGAACCAGCCCAACGCTTGGCGACGATCGCCCCGGGATCGCGCATTTCAGACCGCTTGTCGCGCATGTGGTTTCTCTCGCTGCGCGGTAGGGGGCCGCGTTGGTTCATGTCGGATGCTGGTTGTGTCCGAAGTCGCGGGCATTCCTGACCGGCTCGGATCGCTCCTGACCACACGGAAGCATGGAGGCGCGGTAGCGGCGCGGGCTGCTCTGGTTGCGCCCGGCGGGTGCACGGTGGCGTGCGCCGGCGGCCCACGGCGGCCCCGCGCTGCTGGGCGCGTAGCCGGTCGCGCGGGCGGACGCGGGGTGGCGCGTTTGGCGCCCGTACGCGGCCGTGCGGGCGCCGGACGGGGCCCGGGGGAGGGCCGGGCGACGGCCGGCGGCGAGCACGGGGCCTGAGGCCGCCTGACGCTGTGGTTTTCGGCCGTTCACGGGCGGCGGGGCGTGTGGGTGAGCGCTGCGCTGCGGGCCGTACGGGTGGCGCGGGTCGATGCAAGCCGGGCCGGGCCGGGGCGCGCGTGGCGCGGATGGTGCAGGCCGGGCCGGGCCCAGGGCGTGAGTGGCTCGGGTGCCGGGGCGGCGCGGGTGCCACGGACGTCGCGGCTGATACGGGGCGGGTGGCGCGGGCCAGGTGCCGCGCGTGGCGCGGGCGGGGGCGCGCCTGGTGTGCGCCGGAACGTATGCGTCCGGTGGGGGGGGGGGGGGGGGGGGGGGGGGGGGGGGGGGGGGGGGGGCGGGCCCAGCCCCGGCGGGGGAGGGGGTGAGAAGCGCGACGGAGCCCCGCCCGCCCCCC
>NZ_JBEHZD010000336.1:0-8870 GCF_040240285.1 Streptomyces sp. HSW2009
GGGGGGCCCGTGGGCGGGGGCGGCGTCTATTGGTCCGCGGGCCCCCCGGGCGGGGCGGCCGCGCCCCTGGTCGTCTCGCCGCGCAGGCCCGCCGACGCCGCGGACGGCGCCCCCGCGCAGGGCGGCTTCGACGGCACGGACCGCTCGGGCCAGGGCGGCGCCGGGCGCTGGTCCGGCGGCGTGGCCCCCGACGGCACGCTGGAGAGCCCGACCAGCGGCACGCTCAAGCTCCGCGCCCCGGGCGCGGGCCCGCTCAGCGCCCCCCGCGGCGAGGCCGGCGCGGCCGGTGGCGCGCTGCCGGCACGGGAGGCCCCGGACGCGTACGAGGCGGGCGCGATGCCCCGGCTCGTGGTGCTCGTCGACGACTTCGACGCGCTGGTGGCCCCGGCCCTCGGCAGTACGGCCCGGCCGTCGGCCGGTTCGGTGGTGCGCGCTCTGGAGTCGGTGGCCCGTGACGGCGCGCGCCTGGGCGTGCATCTGATCGCGGCGTCGGGCCGCCCGGACCGTACGGCGGACACGGTCGCCGTCGAGCGGGCCGGCCTGCGGGTCCTGCTCGAACAGCCGTCGGGCAGCGTGCGCAGCGCCGTGGAGGGACTGCCGACGCCCGGCCGGGGCCGGTTGAAGCGGCCCGATGACGGCGGGGTGACCCCGTTCCAGGCCGGCCGGATCACCGGCCGCATCCCGCGTACGGCGACGGCCAGGCCCACGGTGGTCCCGCTGGACTGGGAGCGGATGGGCGACCCGCCCACCCGCAGGCCCCTGCGCGAGCTCGGCAACGGCCCAACCGACCTGGCCCTGCTGGCCAGCGCGCTCCAGCGGGCGGCCCAGTCCACGGGCGCGGCTCCCGCGCCGCCCCTCATATAGCCGGCCGTACGGCCGGCTCCGCCGGGCCCGACCCGGCGGCTAGCTCCGGCCCTCGCCGCCGTAGGCCCCGCCCCGGCCGCCGCCGGCCCCTGCCCGGCACGCCGTGGTGGGGTGGCGCACGGGGGGCGAGCCGTACGGCGGTGGGGGCGAGCCTCGCCACGGAAGGCGCGAGCCGCGCCCCGGCAAACCCCTCCGTCGCCTGCGTACCAGTGCGTCACCAGCGACCCTCAAGCGCCGTGAGGCACGTCAACTCCGCTGGTCAGCAAGGGATCTGGGCTTAACGGGCAGGCCGGACGCCGAAGATCACGGGCCCATCACGATCGGCCGTTCGACGGCGGTGCACGTATTGCGGCCCACCGTGACCGGGCGTAGGACTGTCGTCACGGGGCACGGCCGCAGGACCGGGAGCGCCCGCGTACGGCGCGGCCGTCCGCAGGGGCGCGGCGCCCCGACACGGGGAGAGGCGGCGAGATGCAGGGACCACGCCAGGCGTTAGGACGCCGCCGGCGCCGGGCAGTTGGCGCGCGACCGACCGACGGGACGGCCACCCGCGGCACGGCAGGGACCACAGGGGCCCGAGCGAATACCGCAGCCGCCCCCGAGCCCGAAGCGACGGCCACGGCCACGGCCACGGCCACAACCCAAACGGGCGCCGAAGCCGCAGCCACGACCCCGCCCCCAACCCCCACCGCAACCACAACCACAACCACAACCACAACCACAACCAACGAAGCCCCCGCACCCGCCAAGCCCACCCCCCGCCCCACCGGCCACCGCCGCTCCCACCGCGCCGCCCTGGCCCTCGCCAGCGCCGCGGCCCTGGTGCTGACGGCCGCCGGCTGCGGGAGCGAGGACGAGGGCGGCGGGAGTGCCGCGCCCGTGCCGCAGACCGTCCAACTGCCCCGTCTCGATGGGCAGAAGCTCCAGGTCACGGCCGTGTGGACGGGTACGGAGCAGGAGAACTTCAGCAAGGTGCTGGCCGAGTTCGAGCGGCGCACCGGCGCCGAGGTCGCCTTCGTGCCCAGCGGTGACGACATGTCCGCCTTCGTCGGCTCGAAGGTCGCCGGCAAGCAGCCGCCGGACGTCGCCATGCTGCAACAGGTGGGCGTGCTCAGGGAGTTCGCCGCCAAGAAGTGGATCAAGCCGCTGGGCGAGACCGCGCGGGCCGAACTGGCCAAGAACTTCTCGCCCGGCTGGCAGCAGCTCGGCTCGTACGAGGGAACGCCGTACGGGGTCTACTACAAGGTCAGCAACAAGTCGCTGATCTGGTACAACACCCGGGCCTTCGACTACGCGGGGGCCACCGAGCCGAAGACCTGGCGGGAGCTGATCGAGCAGGCCAGGCTGGTGTCGGACTCGGGCGTGCAGCCGGTGTCGGTGGGCGGCGCGGACGGCTGGACGCTCACCGACTGGTTCGAGAACATCTACCTCTCGCAGGCCGGTCCCGAGATGTACGACAAGCTCTCCACGCACGCCGTCAAGTGGACCGACCCCTCGGTGACCCGGGCGCTGACCACGCTGGCCGAACTCTTCGGGGACGACGACCTGTTGACGGACGGCAGGGAGGGCGCGCTGCGGACGGAGTTCCCGCAGTCGGTCAGCAAGACGTTCAGCGCAGGTGACCCGCGGGCCGCGATGGTCTTCGAGGCGGACTTCGTCGCCGCGAACGTCGCCGACGCCGGCGCCGAGTTGGGGAAGGACGCCAAGGTCTTCCCGTTCCCCGCGGTCGGCGCCAAGCCGCCGGTGGTGACCGGTGGCGACGTGGCCGTGGCGCTCAAGGACACCAAGGCGTCCCAGGCCCTGCTCACCTTCCTGGCCTCCCCCGACGCCGCCGCCGTCTGGGCCCGCGAGGGCGGGCTGATCTCCGCGAACACCAAGCTCGACCTGGCCAGCTACCCCAACCCCGAACTGCGCGGCATCGCCAAGGCGCTGGTCGACGCGGGGAACGACTTCCGCTTCGACATGTCCGACCAGGCGCCCGCCTCGTTCGGCGGCAAGCCCGCACAGGGCGAGTGGAAGGCGCTCCAGGACTTCCTCAAGAACCCGAAGAACGTCTCGGGCACGCAACGCCAGTTGGAGAAGGACGCCGCCAAGGCGTTCTCGGACTGATCCGGCCGAGGGACCCACCATGTCGACCCCGCCAGCGGAGCCCACATCCGGCGCACCCGCACCCGCGCCCGCCGCGCCCACGCCCCGTACGCCCGCCCCCCGCGCCACCCCACCCACCGCCCGGCGCCCGGGGCGGCGCGGCGTGCGCGGCAGCAACCCGTGGCTCGCGGCGCTCTTCCTGCTGCCCGCCCTCGTGCTGCTCGGCGCGCTGCTGGTCTACCCCATCGCGTACTCGCTGCGCCGCAGTCTGTACGACGCGACGGACAGCGACTTCGTCGGCCTGGACAACTTCCGGGAGATGTTCACCGACGACGCCATACAGCGCGCGGTCACCAACAACGTCATCTGGATCGTGGTGGCGCCGCTGCTGGCCACCGCGCTCGGGCTGATCTTCGCCGTACTGACCGAGCGCATCCGCTGGGGCACCGCCTTCAAGCTGCTGGTCTTCATGCCGATGGCGATCTCGATGCTGGCGGCCGGCATCATCTTCCGGCTGGTGTACGAGCAGGACCCGGACCGTGGCGTGGCCAACGCGGTGTGGGTGAGCGTGCACGACACGTTCACCGATCCGGCGCCGTTCGAGCGGGCCAACCCCGGCCGGCAGTCGCCGCTGACCGAGGCCGCGGACGGCACCATCACCGACCCGCGGACGCTGCGCGCCGGCAGCCCGGTGCTGGTCCCACTGGTCGGCATCCCGCGCGACCAGCTCGGCGGGGCGCAGCACGCAGGGACCCCCGAGCCCGCGAACGGCCAGGTCACCGGTGTCGTCTGGCGCGACTTCACCCGCGGCGGCAAGGGCACGGCGAACGCCATCGACCGCGGCGAGGAAGGGCTCGCCGGGATCGAGGTGGAGGCGGTCAAGGACGGCTCGGTGGTCGCCACCGCCACCACCCGCGGCGACGGCACGTTCACCCTGTCCGACCGGGCCGACGGCGCCACCCTGCGGCTGCCGGGCAGCAACTTCCAGGCCCCGTACAACGGCGTGGACTGGCTCGGTCCGACGCTGGTCACGCCGGCCATCATCGGCTCGTACGTGTGGATGTGGGCCGGGTTCGCGATGGTGCTCATCGCGGCCGGGCTGGCCGGGCTGCCGCGCGAGTTGCTGGAGGCGGCGCGGGTGGACGGCGCCAACGAATGGCAGGTCTTCCGCCGGGTGACGGTGCCGATGCTGGCGCCGGTGCTCGGGGTCGTCCTGGTCACGCTGATGATCAACGTGCTGAAGATCTTCGACCTCGTCTACATCATCGCCCCGGGCGCCAGCCAGGACGAGGCGAACGTGTTGGCGCTCCAGCTCTACAAGTCCTCCTTCGGCACCGACGTCAACCAGGGCGTCGGCAGCGCCATCGCCATCTTCCTGCTCGCCCTGGTGCTGCCGCTGATGTACGCCAATGTCCGCCGCATTCGAAGGGAGCGCCGTCGATGACCAGTACGGGAACCGTCGTACGGGCCAAACAGTCGCTCGCCACCCGGATCGCGGCCCGGGCCGGGGGCACCGGGATGCGGATCTTCCTGGTGCTGGTCGCGCTGTTCTGGCTGACGCCGACCGCGGGGCTGCTGCTGTCCTCGCTGCGCGACCCGGCCGAGGCGGACCTCACCGGCTGGTGGCAGGTCTTCGTGCACCCCTCGCAGCTCACCCTGGACGGCTACGACCGGCTGCTGCACAACGAGGTGGTCACCGACTCGCTGTACACCACGGCCCTGATCACGGTGCCTTCGACGCTGCTGGTGGTGCTGGTGGGCGCGTTGGCCGGCTATGCGTTCGCGTGCATGGAGTTCCCCGGGCGCGACTGGTGGTTCCTGGTGGTGGTGGGGCTGCTGGTGGTGCCCGTACAGGTGGCGCTGATCCCGGTCTCCAAGCTCTTCGGCGAACTCGGCATCTTCCAGACCACCACCGGCGTGGTCCTCTTCCACACCGCCTTCGGGCTGCCGTTCGCGGTCTTCCTGCTGCACAACTTCTTCGCGGAGATCCCCCGCGAACTCCTTGAGGCGGCCCGCCTGGACGGCGCCGGTGAGCTGCGGCTCTTCTTCCGCGTGGTGATGCCGCTGGCCGGCCCGGCCGTCGCCTCGCTCGCCGTCTTCCAGTTCCTGTGGGTGTGGAACGACATGCTGGTCTCGCTGATCTTCGCGGACAGCGGCAACCCGCCGATCACGGTGGCCCTGCAACAACAGGCCCGCCAGTTCAGCAACAACATCGACGTCCTGGGCCCCGGCGCCTTCCTCTCGATGATCATCCCGCTGGCGGTCTTCTTCGCCTTCCAGCGCCAGTTCGTCTCGGGCGTGATGGCGGGAGCCTTGAAGTAGCGGGAGTAGCGGGAGTGAGTGGGGTGGCGGGAGTGGGTGGGGCGCCACCCGCCCGCGTCCCGCCGAAATTCGTGCGACAGCGCCCGCCCCCGATTGTTAGCTTCGGCGCATGCTTGCGGTCGGTGAAAAAGAGATTCGCGCGTCCTTCGTCAACTGTTCCAAGGGCGAGGCCAGCCGGCTCAACCTGCCCCGGGACCTGGCCGAGCGGCCCTGGGAGGACCTGGACTTCCTCGGCTGGCGCGACCCGGGCGCGCCCGACCGGAGCTATCTCGTCATGCCGTACGAGGGCCGGCTCACCGGCGTCACCCTGCGGGTCCCCCAGGGGCCGCGCAAGAGCCTGACCAAGACCAACATCTGCTCCCTGTGCCTGACCTCGCACCCCGGTTCCGGGGTCACCCTGCGGGCCGCCCGCAAGGCCGGCGCGGCCGGTCGCCAGGGGAACACGGTGGGCGCGTACATCTGCGCCGACCTGGCCTGTTCGCTGTACGTACGGGGGAAGAAGAAGCTGGAGCTCGCCCAGCGCTTCGAGGAGACGCTCACCGTCGACGAGCAGATCGACCGGCTGGTCGGCCACGCCGAGGCGTTCCTCACCCAGGTCCACCGGTAGGCGGGGCGGCGCGGCGTAGGAGCCCCTGGCGGGCACCGCCTCGTACGCGCCCACCGGGGGCGGGCGCATACGGCGCCGCTCCCGGGCCCAGCCGCGTACGGACCCGGCCCCCCGCCAGTCAGCGCGCCGCGCACGGGCCCGCCGGCCGACGCCGCCCCACGCCACACCCACCCCCGCCGTCACACTTCCGCCCCGCACTTCGTCATGGTGGTGAGGACGTGGACGGGAGAAGTGGATCGATGGACGAACGTGAACGGCTGGCGCAGCGCTTCGAGGCGGACCGGCCGCGGCTGCGGGCCGTCGCCTACCGGATGTTGGGCTCGCTCAGCGAGGCCGACGACGCCGTGCAGGAGACCTGGCTGCGGCTCCAGCGCAACGGCGCGGACGGCGTGGCCAACCTCGGGGGCTGGCTGACCACGGTGGTGGCCCGGGTCTGCCTCGATCTGCTGCGGGCCCGTACCTCGCGCGGCGAACAGCCGTTGGAGGGGCGCATTCCGGACCCGGTGGTGGACGTCGCCGACGGCGTCGACCCCGAGCACGAGGCGCTGCTCGCCGATGCGGTGGGGCTGGCGCTGCTGGTCGTCCTGGACACGCTGACCCCGGCCGAACGGCTCGCGTTCGTCCTGCACGACATGTTCGGGGTGCCCTTCGACGAGATCGCGCCGCTGGTGGAGCGCACCCCCGCGGCGGGGCCCCCCCCCCCGCCCCCCGCCCCCCCCCCCCGGGGCCGCCCCCCCCCCCCCCCCCCCCCCCCCCCCCCCCCCCCCACCCAACCCCCCCCCCCCCCCCCCCCGGGGGGGGGCGGGGGGCCCCGGCCGACCGGCCCCGGACCGTTACGAGGTCAGAACGAGATCAGCCGCGCGGCTTCTCCCGCATCTCGTACGTCGCGATGACGTCGTCGACCTTGATGTCGTTGAAGTTGCCGAGGTTGATACCGCCCTCGAAGCCTTCGCGGATCTCGGTGACGTCGTCCTTGAAGCGACGCAGGCCCTCGATGTTGAGGTTCTCCGCGACGACCTTGCCGTCGCGCAGCAGGCGCGCCTTGGTGTTGCGCTTGACCTCGCCGGAGCGGATGAGCACACCCGCGATGTTGCCGAGCTTGGAGGAGCGGAAGACCTCGCGGATCTCCGCCGTACCGAGCTCGACCTCTTCGTACTCCGGCTTGAGCATGCCCTTGAGGGCCGCCTCGATCTCCTCGATCACCTGGTAGATGACCGAGTAGTAGCGCACGTCCACGCCCTCGCGCTCGGCCGCAGACGTGGCGCGGCCCTCAGCCCGCACGTTGAAGCCGATGACGATGGCGTCGGAGCCCGCCGCCAGGTCGATGTCGGTCTCGGTGACCGCACCGACGCCGCGGTGCAGGATGCGCAGGTCGACCTCTTCGCCGACGTCGAGCTGGAGCAGCGAGGACTCCAGGGCCTCGACCGAACCGGACGCGTCGCCCTTGATGATGAGGTTGAGCTGCTGCACCTCGCCGGCCTTGAGCACCTTGTCCAGGTCCTCCAGCGACACCCGACGGGTGCGCTTGGCGAACGCGGCGTTGCGCTCACGGGCGGCGCGCTTCTCGGCGATCTGGCGGGCCGTCCGGTCCTCGTCGACGACCAGGAAGTTGTCGCCGGCACCGGGCACGTTGGTGAGACCGAGCACCAGCACCGGGGTGGACGGGCCGGCCTCTTCGAGCTGGGCGCCGGTGTCGTCGAGCATCGCCCGTACGCGACCGTACGCGTCGCCGGCCACCATCGTGTCGCCGACGCGGAGCGTGCCGCGCTGGACGAGGACGGTGGCGACGGCGCCACGGCCACGGTCGAGGTGGGCCTCGATCGCGATGCCCTGCGCGTCCTGCTCCGCGTTGGCGCGCAGGTCGAGCGAGGCGTCGGCGGTGAGGATGACCGCCTCAAGGAGCTGGTCGATGTTGAGGCCCTGACGCGCGGAGATGTCGACGAACATGGTGTCGCCGCCGTACTCCTCCGCCACCAGGCCGAACTCGGTGAGCTGGCCGCGCACCTTGGTCGGGTCGGCGCCCTCGACGTCGATCTTGTTGACCGCGACCACGATCGGCACGTCGGCCGCCTTGGCGTGGTTCAGCGCCTCGATCGTCTGCGGCATCACACCGTCGTTGGCGGCCACCACGAGGATCGCGATGTCCGTCGACTTCGCACCACGGGCACGCATGGCGGTGAACGCCTCGTGACCCGGGGTGTCGATGAAGGTGATCTTGCGCTCTTCGTCGTTGACCTGGGTGGAGACCTGGTACGCACCGATGTGCTGGGTGATGCCACCGGCCTCGCCCGCGACCACGTTGGTCTTGCGGATCGCGTCGAGCAGGCGGGTCTTACCGTGGTCGACGTGACCCATGACGGTCACCACGGGCGGACGCGCGACGAGCATGTCCTCGCCGCCCTCGTTCTCGCCGAACTCGATGTCGAAGGACTCCAGGAGCTCGCGGTCCTCCTCCTCCGGGCTGACGATCTCGACGTTGTAGTTCATCTCGTCAGCGAGGAGCTGAAGCGTCTCGTCGGAGACCGACTGGGTGGCGGTGACCATCTCGCCCAGGTTGAGCATCACGGCGACGAGCGACGCCGGGTTGGCGTTGATCTTCTCCGCGAAGTCGGTCAGGGAGGCACCACGCGACAGGCGGACGGTCTGTCCGTTGCCGCGCGGCAGCATCACGCCGCCGACCGACGGGGCCTGCATGGCCTCGTACTCCTGGCGCCGCTGCCGCTTCGACTTGCGGCCACGACGGGCCGGCCCACCGGGACGGCCGAACGCGCCCTGTGTGCCACCGCGGCCACCCGGGCCACCGGGACGACCACCGAAGCCGGGACGACCGCCGAAGCCGCCGCCACCGCCGCCGCCACCGGGACGACCGGCGAAACCGCCGCCGCCACCACCGGGACGACCGGCGCCGCCACCGCCGCCGGGCGCGCAACCCCGTCTCCTCGTCACCCCGTCGCGCCGCAGCGCAGGACTCGTACCAACGCCGCCCCGT
>NZ_JBEHZD010000337.1:0-8857 GCF_040240285.1 Streptomyces sp. HSW2009
CCCCCCCCCCCCCCCCCCCCGCCGGCGGGGCGGCCCCCCCCCCCCCCGCGCCGGGGCCCCCCCCCCCCCCCCCCCCCCCCCCCCCCCGGGGCGCGCCGCCGCCCCTTCCCCGATTGTCAGTGGTTGCCCTGACAATGGGGACCGTGAGTACGCACCACTTGCCTACCGTCCATCCGCAGCGCATCGAACGCCTCCGTGGCGCGCTGCTCGCCGCCGACTTCACCGCCGATGGTCTCCTCGACCTGTTGGGCGCCCCGGCCTACGCCGCCCTGGGGCGCAGCGAGACCGTTCCCGCGCTGCGGGCCACCGGCGGGGACGGGGCGCTGGAGACGCTGGTCCGACTCTTCCTGCTGCAACGCCCGGTGGCGGCCGACCGGGCTGCGGCCGTGCTCCCGGTTGACGACTGCCTCACCGACGGCTGGCTGGTGCGCGCCGGGAGTGGCGGTGCGGTGCGGGCGAGCGTGGACGTGCGGCCGTACGGCGGTCCTGACGGCGAGGACTGGTGGATCGTCTCCGACCTGGGCTGCGCGGTCGGGGGCGCCGGCGGCATCGCCGCCCACTCGGGGGCGCACGCCGGCGGAACCGAGCCCGTTGAAGCAGGTCAGGGCGGTGTGCCCCGCTCGGAGCTGGTGTTGGGGGTGGGTGGCGCATCCACCACGCTCGCCGGGATCACGGTGCGCCAGCCGGTGGGCCGGGTGCTCGATCTGGGCACCGGGTCCGGCATCCAGGCGTTGCACGCCGCGCAACATGCCACGAGCGTGACGGTGACCGACCGCAATCCGCGCGCCCTCCAGTGCGCGCGGCTCACGCTCGCCCTGTCCGGTGCCGCCGCGCCGGACGCGCGCGAGGGTTCGCTGTTCGAGCCGGTGCGCGGCGAGGCGTACGACCTGATCGTCTCCAATCCGCCGTTCGTCATCTCGCCCGGCGCCAGGTTCACCTATCGGGACGGCGGCATGGGCGGCGACGACCTGTGCCGGACGCTGGTGGAAGGGGCCGCCGAGCACCTGACGGACGGTGGGTACTGCCAGTTGTTGGCGAACTGGCAGCACGTGGCGGGCCAGGACTGGCGGGATCGGGTCGCCGGTTGGGTGCCGCAGGGCTGCGACGCCTGGATCATCCAGCGCGAGGTGCAGGACGTGACGCAGTACGCGGAGTTGTGGCTGCGCGACGGCGGCGACCACCAGGGCGACCCGCAGGCGTACGCGGAGCGGTACGACGCCTGGCTGGATGAGTTCGCGGCCCGTAGGACCACGGCCGTCGGCTTCGGCTGGATCACGCTGCGCAAGTCCGGCGCCGACCGCCCTGCGGTGATCGCCGAGGAGTGGCCGCATCCGGTGGAGCAGCCGCTGGGCGAGGCCGTCCGGGCGCACTTCCAGCGGCAGGACTTCCTGCGGGCCACGGATGACGCGGGGCTGCTGGCGACCCGCTTCCGGCTGGCGCCCGAGGTGGTGCAGGAGCAGGTCGGGCTGCCGGGCGCGGAGGACCCGGAGCACGTGGTGCTGCGGCAGAACCGCGGGGTGCGGCGGGCGACGAAGGTGGACACGGTGGGGGCCGGTTTCGCTGGGGTTTGCGACGGTTCGCTGAGCGCCGGCCGAATCCTGGACGCCATCGCCCAACTGCTCGGGGAGGACCCGGTGCAACTGCGTGACCGTACGCCGGAGGCCATTCGACTGCTGGTGGAGCAGGGCTTTCTGGAGCCGGTGGGGGAGACGGGCGTGTAGGGGGAGGGGCGCGGCGGGCGCGTTGGGGGACGGCTGGGGCGGCAGGGAGCACGACGGGGGCGGGCCGGAGCACGTTGCCGGCCGGGAGCGGTCGGCGGGCCCGGGCCGGGACGAAGGCGCTCCGGAGGAGACGGTGCAGTGGGCTCCCGGGCGAGCCCGACGGAGGGGGCGAGATGGGGTACGGACGCGCGGGCGATGAGGAAAACCCCAGGTGGGCGGGGGTGAGCGCGGGCGCGGCAGCCGTCGCAGGTGGGTCGGCGGGGGCCTGCTCGGCGGCGGGGGCGGGGCCGCGACCGGAGTTGCGGCCTGGGCCGCGACCGACGCCGGTGCGTACGCGGCCGGCTGCCCGGGTGGGGCGGCGGCCCGGCGGTCGGCGCTGCGTCTCGGTGATGGACGGCATAGCCGTCCCTGGCGGAAGGTGATCGTCGGCGAGCGCGGCGGGCCCGTGGAGCCAACGGCTGGACCCGGCCGAGGCTCGGCCGAAAATGAGCGGCGGCCGGCCCGGGCGCGGCGGCGGGCGGCATGTGAGGACGTTCACGTGGCGTTCGTGCGAAAGCCGCGCTCGCGTGCCACCCTCCTCGTATGGAGAGTGGACCCGCAGTCTTCGCCGGTACAGCATTCGCGCTGTTCGGCGTCGGGCTGCTGCTGTGGACGGCGGTCCGGCTGCGGCAGCGCCGACCCGTTCTCGACGGTTCGCATCCGACGACCGCAGCGGTCCTCTCCACCGTTCTCGGCGCCGCCGCGCTCACCGGCGGAATCTGGTGCCTCGGCTCGATCTGAGCGGCTCATCGACCCGGCGGAGTGCTGGCCCGTGCGGCATGCAGCACGCTTGTCGGGTTACCGTGACAGCGCCTAGGCGGTGCGCGGCTGAGGAGTGGCGAGGCGACCATCGGCTTACCCTTCGAGTGGCGTTGCGGGCTTTTTCCGTTTGACACCGGGGCGGGAGGTACCGTCACACTCCGCAGCGTCACCGTATTGCCACTGCGAGCACCTGTACGCGTGGTAGCCCAGGCCACCGAGCGTCGACCGGAGAGAAGAGCGAAGTTGTCCCCGACCAGCGAGACCGCGAAGGGCGGCAGGCGACTCGTGATCGTCGAGTCTCCTGCCAAAGCGAAGACGATCAAGGGCTACCTCGGCCCTGGATACGTGGTCGAGGCGAGCGTCGGACACATTCGAGACCTGCCGAACGGCGCTGCCGAGGTCCCCGCGAAGTACAAGGGTGAACCCTGGGCGCGCCTCGGCGTGAACGTCGACGCCGACTTCCAGCCCATCTATGTCGTCAACCACGACAAGAAGGACCAGGTCAGGAAGCTCAAGGAGCTGCTGGCCGAGTCGGATGAACTCTTCCTCGCCACCGATGAGGACCGCGAGGGCGAAGCCATCGCGTGGCATCTGCAAGAGGTGCTCAAGCCCAAGGTCCCGGTGCGCCGGATGGTCTTCCACGAGATCACCAAGGACGCCATCCGGGCCGCCGTGGCCAATCCGCGCGAGCTGAACCAGCGTCTGGTCGACGCCCAGGAAACCCGCCGCATCCTCGACCGCCTCTACGGCTACGAGGTCTCGCCGGTGCTGTGGAAGAAGGTCATGCCGCGGCTGTCGGCGGGCCGCGTGCAGTCGGTGGCCACCCGGTTGGTCGTGGAGCGGGAGCGGGAGCGCATCGCGTTCCGCTCCGCCGAGTACTGGGACCTGACCGGCACCTTCGCCACCGGCCGGACCGGTGACGCGAGCGACCCCGGCACGCTGGCCGCGCGGCTCGCTTCGGTGGACGGCCGCCGGGTCGCACAGGGCCGTGACTTCTCCTCGATCGGGCAGCTCAAGGACGGTTCCGCGGTACTGCACCTGGACGAGGCGCAGGCCCGCGCGCTCGCCGCGGCGCTTGCCGACACCCAGTTCGCGGTGCGCTCGGTCGAGTCCAAGCCGTACCGCCGCGCCCCGTACGCCCCGTTCCGTACGACCACGCTTCAGCAGGAGGCCAGCCGCAAGCTGGGCTTCGGTGCCAAGGCGACCATGCAGGTGGCGCAGAAGCTGTACGAAAACGGCTTCATCACCTATATGCGTACCGACTCCACGACGCTCTCCGACACGGCGATCAACGCCGCGCGGACGCAGGTCACGCAGTTGTACGGGGCGAACTACCTGCCCGACAAGCCGCGCAGCTATGCGGGCAAGGTCAAGAACGCGCAGGAGGCGCACGAGGCGATCCGCCCGTCGGGCGACCGGTTCCGCACGCCCGCGGAGACCGGGCTGACCGGTGACCAGTTCCGGCTCTACGAGCTCATCTGGAAGCGGACCGTCGCTTCGCAGATGAAGGACGCGGTCGGCAACTCGGTGACGGTGCGCATCGGTGGGCTGGCCAGCGACGGCCGGGACACCGAATTCACCGCGTCCGGCAAGACGATCACCTTCCACGGCTTCATGAAGGCGTACGTCGAGGGGGCCGACGACCCGAACGCCGAGCTCGATGACCGTGAGCGCCGGCTGCCGCAGGTCGCCGAGGGCGACCGGCTGACCGCCGAGGAGATCTCGGTCGACGGCCACGCGACCAAGCCGCCGGCCCGCTACACCGAGGCGTCGCTGGTCAAGGAGTTGGAAGAGCGCGAGATCGGCCGCCCGTCCACGTATGCGTCCATCATCGGGACCATCCTGGACCGGGGCTACGTGTTCAAGAAGGGCACCGCGTTGGTGCCCTCCTTCCTGAGCTTCGCCGTGGTCGGACTGTTGGAGAAGCACTTCGGCCGGCTGGTCGACTACGACTTCACGGCCAAGATGGAGGACGATCTCGACCGCATCGCGGCCGGTCAGGCCCAGTCCGTGCCGTGGTTGCGACGCTTTTACTTCGGTACTGACCAGGACGCCGGTCAGATTGCGGGCGACGCCACCGCGACGCCCGGCACCGGAGCGGACGGCGACCATCTCGGCGGACTGAAGGAGCTGGTCACCGACCTCGGCGCGATCGACGCCCGCGAGGTTTCCTCGTTCCCGGTCGGCAACGGCGTGGTGCTGCGGGTCGGCCGGTACGGCCCGTACGTGGAGAAGCCCTCCGACACCGAGGGCGAGCCGGGCCAGCGTGCGGACGTGCCCGCCGACATGCCGCCGGACGAGCTCACGGTGGAGTACGCGGAGGAGCTGCTGGCCAAGCCCAGCGGTGACTTCGAACTCGGTACGGACCCGGACACCGGGCGTCAGATCGTGGCCAAGGACGGTCGGTACGGACCGTATGTGACCGAGGTGCTGCCCGAGGGCACTCCGAAGACCGGCAAGAACGCGGTCAAGCCGCGCACGGCGTCGTTGTTCAAGTCGATGTCGCTGGACACGGTCACGTTGCAGGACGCGCTGAAGCTGATGTCGCTGCCACGGGTCGTCGGCGTCGACCCGCAGGGCGGCGAGGAGATCACCGCGCAGAACGGTCGCTACGGCCCGTATCTGAAGAAGGGCACCGATTCGCGGTCGATCGAGTCCGAAGACCAGATCTTCTCGATCACGCTCGATCAGGCGCTGGCCATTTACGCACAGCCCAAGCAGCGCGGCCGGGCCGCGGCCAAGCCGCCGCTGAAGGAACTGGGCACCGACCCGGTGAGCGAGCGGCCCGTGGTGGTGAAGGACGGCCGGTTCGGCCCGTACGTCACCGATGGCGAGACCAACGCCACGCTGCGCCGCGACGACGATGTCGAGACCATCTCGCCCGAGCGCGGCTACGAGCTCCTCGCGGAGAAGCGCGCCAAGGGGCCGGTGAAGAAGACGGCCAAGAAGGCGCCGGCGAAGAAGGCCGCCGCCAAGAAGGCCCCGGCGAAGAAGACCGCGGCGAAGAAGACGACGGCGGCCAAGAAGACCACCGCGAAGAAGACGACGACGGCCAAGAAGGCGACGGCGTCGGCGACGAAGGCCACGGCCGCGAAGAAGACCGCGGCGGCGGCGAAGCCGTCGGGTGAGGCGGCCGAGTAGTCCGCCCCGTACGGCCTGGCCCCGCCGCTGCTCGCAGCGCTGCCGACACTTCCGGCGCCTGCGCCGCACCGCCTTCGGCCCCCGCCCGCGCGTTCCGACGTGTGGGCGGGGGCTTTGGCTTGGTTGGGCACGGGGTGGCTGGGCCCGTTGGGCTCGGGGCGGCTGGACCTGGCGGGCCGGGACCTCGTAAACGGCCTGGTGCTGGTGCTGGTGCTGGTGCTGGTGTGCGTGGGGGCGGGGCGGGCCCGGAGTGCGCGGAGGCGTGCGGAGGGGGCGGCGCACGAGCCGCACCGCGTTCGAACGGGCGTTCGCAGTGGGTTCGGGGCGTGCGATGTGCCGTCGCGCCCCTTCGTGGAGGGTTTGCGCGATGGGTTTGTCGCTTCCTGGGTGACTTGTCCTGCGTGATCCTCGGCACCGCCCCGGGCATACGTTCGGGCTCGGGCACGGTAATTCGTGTGACCCCGATAGGCTGGCTGGATGACGCGAACCGAGCAGCCAACGGCCGTCAACCCCCCTGCCGACGCTCTCGCCACGGACTCCCGCGAGCGCGCCGTACGAGCGTTGCTGCATTTCCCGCCGCTGCGCCGACTGTGGAGCGCGCAGTTCGTCAGCGGCATCGGCGATGCGCTCTCCGTACTGGTGCTGCTGGCGCTGTCGTTCCAGGCGGCCGTCGCGGCCGGCTCGTTCGGCGGCGGCTACCGCGGCGTGGCGTTGGCCGTGGCCGCGGTGTTCGGCGCCAGGTTGCTGGCGACGCTGTTGTTCGGCGCGGTCCTGCTCGGGCCGCTGGCCTCGCTCATCGGCCCGGCCGGGCCGCTCGACCGCCGCTGGACCATGATCGGCGCCGATGGCGTACGGCTGGCGCTGCTCGTGATCGCCCCGTTGTGGATCGACTGGACGCCCTCCGACGCCCTGGCGTCGTTGCTGGTCACGGCGTTCGTGGTGGGGGTCGCCGAGCGGCTGTGGACGGTGGCCAAGGAGGGCGCGGCCCCCGCGCTACTGCCTGCGCCGCCGCCCGAGGGCGCCGCGGTCCGACCGCTGCCCGACCATCTCGACGCGCTGCGCAGGCTCTCGCTCCGCACCACCGCCGTGACGCTGCCGATCGCCGCCGCGGGCATGATCGCCATCACCCTGGTCAGCAATCTGCTGGGCTCCGGCATCGACTGGTTCCACCAGCACCAGCCCGCGCTCGCCTCGTACGTGGCCGCCGGGCTCTTCGCCGCCTCGGTCACCGTCCTCTACTTCATCGAACTGCCCGGCGCGCAGGCCACGCGTGCGCGCTCCCCGCTGGAGGGGCTGCGCCGGCCCAAGGCGCCGGTGCGCGGGGCGGCCGACGCCGGCAGCGTCCGCGCCACCGCGCCCGACAAGGGGCGTACGGGAGCGCTCGGGGTTTTGGTAGCGGCCTGTGCTGCTGTGGCCGGGGCGATGGCTGCGGCCTTCGGCGTCACACCGCTGCAAGCCGCTGACCTCGGCGGCGGGCCCGTCGGGTTCGCACTGCTGGCGCTCATGATCGCGGGCGGCCCGGTGATCGGGGTGCGCTGCGCGCCGCGGGTGCTGCCCACGCTCTCCCGCCGCCGACTGTTCGCCTTCGCGATCGCGGCAACCGGCCTTGCGCTGCTCGCCACCGGCCTGGTCCCCGACCCGGCGACCGTACTGGCGCTCGCGCTGCTCGCCGGCGTCGCGGCCGGCGTCGCGGCCAACACCGGCCACACGCTGCTCGACCAGGAGACGGAGGAGACGCGCCGGCTGCGGACGACCGAGCACCTGCACGCGGTCGTCCGGGTCGCACTCGCGCTCGGCGTCGTCGTCGCCCCGCTGCTGGCCGCCGCGATCGGCCCGCACCGTTTGCAGAACGGCGACTTCGTGTTTGCGCACGGCGGCGCAGCGTTCACGCTGATGCTGGTCGGCGCGCTGCTGCTGCCGGTCGCTGCGCTGGTGCTGGGCAAGACCGACGACCGGCAGGGCGTACCGCTCCGCCGCGACCTGCGCGATGCAGTGCTCGGCGGCGAGCCCGCCCAGGCCCCCGCCGCGCGCGGCTTCTTCCTCGCCGTCGAGGGCGGCGCCGGGGCGGGCCAGTCCACCCAGGTGACGGCGGTCGCGGAGTGGATTCGCAGCAAGGGCCACGAGGTGGTGGTGACGCGCGAGCCCGGCGCCACCGCGATCGGCAAGCGGCTGCGGTCGATCCTGCTCGACGTCGCCAGCGCGGGCCTGTCCCACCGCGCGGAGGCCCTGCTGTACGCGGCGGACCGCGCGGAGCACGTGGACTCCGTCGTACGGCCGGCCCTGGAGCGCGGCGCGGTCGTCATCTCGGACCGTTACATCGACTCGTCGGTGGCCTACCAGGGCGCCGGCCGTGACCTGTCCCCGACCGAAGTCGCCCGCATCTCCCGCTGGGCGACGGACGGCCTCGTTCCGCATCTGACGGTGCTGCTGGACGTCTCCCCCGAGGCCGCCCGCGAGCGGTTCACGGAGGCGCCCGACCGGCTGGAGTCCGAGCCGGCCGAGTTCCACCAGCGGGTACGGGCCGGCTTCCTCGCCCTGGCCGCGGCCGACCCCGCGCGCTACCTGGTGGTCGACGGCGGCCAGGAACCGGAAGCGGTCAGTACGGTCGTACGGCACCGTCTCGACCACGTACTGCCACTGTCCGAGGCCGAGATCCAGGCCCGTGAAGAGGCCCGCAGGAAGGCCGAGGAAGAGGCTCGCCGCAAGGCCGAGGAGGAGGCCGCGCGCAAGGCCGAGGAAGCGCGGCTTGAGCGCGAGCGCGAGGAGCAGTTGGCCAAGCTGCGGGCCGAGGAAGCGGAACGCAAGCGCCGCGAGGCCGAGGAGGCCGAGCGCCGGGAGGCGGAGCGGCAGGCGGAGGAGGCGCGTCAGCGGGCCGAGGAAGCGCGCCGGCTCGCCGATGAGGAGCGCGAGCGCCGCGAGGAAGAGGAGCGCGTCCGCCAAGCGGAGGAGCGGGTTCGGCAGGCGGAAGAGGCGCGTCGCCGCAGGCAGGAGGCGGAGGAGGCGCGGCTGCGTGCCGAGGCCGAGGAGCGCCGGCTGGAGAAGCAGCGCAAGGCGGAGGAAGCGTTGCTGCGGGCGGAGCGGACGCGACTGGCCGCGGAGGCCGCGGCGTTCCAGGAGCCGGGCGTGGACCGGCCCGCGGCGGGGGCGCAGTCGGCGTCTTAGGCAGCACACGCGCGCGGGGCGGCCGCGGGGGG
>NZ_JBEHZD010000338.1:0-8834 GCF_040240285.1 Streptomyces sp. HSW2009
CATCATCGGCAGGGCCCAGTCCGATTCCCAGCGGATCAGACTTTCGGGGGCCTCGGGATCGGTCAGCGCCCATTCCAGGCGTCTTCGACGATGCCGGCCAGGTCGGCGCGGCTGGGCTGCCAGCCGAGTCGGGTCCTGGCCCGCTCGGCCGAGGCGACCAGCACGGCCGGGTCGCCGCCGCGGCGCTCCGCGACGACCTCCGGGATGGCGTGGCCGGTGACCTTGCGGACGGTCTCGATGACCTCGCGCACCGAGAAGCCGTTGCCGTTGCCCAGGTTGCACACCAGGTGCTCGCCGCTGGTGGCGGCGGTGAGCGCGAGCAGGTGGGCCTCGGCGAGGTCGGCGACGTGGATGTAGTCGCGTACGCAGGTGCCGTCGGGCGTCGGGTAGTCGTCGCCGAAGACCGAGATGGCCTCCCGCTTGCCCTGCGCGACCTGGAGGACCAGCGGGATCAGGTGCGATTCGGGGTCGTGGCGCTCGCCGTGGCTGCCGTAGGCGCCGGCCACGTTGAAGTAGCGCAGCGAGACGGCGGCCAGGCCGTGCGCGGTGCACTCGCCGCCGATCATGTGGTCGACGGCGAGCTTGCTGGCGCCGTACGGGGTGGTGGGCGCGGGCGCCGCGTCCTCGGTGATCGGGGGGGTGGTGGGCTCGCCGTAGGTGGCGGCCGTGGAGGAGAAGACGAGGGTGCGCACACCGGCTTCGCGCATCGCGGCCAGCAGCGCCATAGTGCCGCCGACGTTGTTCGTCCAGTACTTCTCCGGGTGCACGACCGACTCGCCGACCTGCGAGGAAGCGGCGAAGTGGAGCACACCGTCGTACGAGGAGTCCAGCCAGCGCGCGGCGTCCTGGATGCGCCCCTCGATGAACTCGGCGCCCTCGGGCACGCCCGCTCGGTGCCCGGTGGACAGGTCGTCCAGGACCGTCACCCGGTGCCCGGCCGCCAGCAGATGTGCGGCGACCACGCTCCCGACGTATCCCGCTCCGCCGGTGACCAGGTACTTCTGTCCGTTGCTCACGTACTCGCTACCTCTCGCAGTCGGCGTGCCGCAGCCTCTGGCGGCACATCGTTGATGAACACATTCATGCCGGATTCGGAACCCGCGAGGAATTTCAGCTTGCCGGCAGTCCGTCGGATGGTGAAGAGCTCAAGGTGAAGGGCGAAATCGGCGCGGTCGGGGGCGCTCAGCGGCGCCTGGTGCCAGGCCGAGACGTACGGCGTGGGCGGCTCGTCGGGCCCGAAGATCCGGTCGAAGCGGCGCAGCAGCTCCAGATAGACCGCGGGGAACTCCGCCCGCGCCTCTTCGCCGAGCTCCCGCAGGTCGGGCACTCGGCGCCGGGGATAGAGGTGCACCTCGTACGGCCAGTGCGCGGCGTACGGGACGAAGGCCGTCCAGTGTTCGGCGAGCAGGACGGTGCGACGGCCGTCGGCGAGTTCGTCGGCGACCACGTCGTCGAACAGGTTGCGGCCACCGGTGGCGGTGCGGTGGGCGGCCAGCGACTCCAGCATCCGGGTGGTGCGCGGGGTGACGAAGGGGTACGCGTAGATCTGGCCGTGCGGGTGGCCGAGGGTCACGCCGATCTCGGCGCCGCGGTTCTCGAAGCAGAAGACCTGCTCGACGGCGGGCAACTGGGACAGTTCGGCGGTGCGGTCGGTCCAGGCGTCCAGGACGAGGCCGGCGCGCGCCTCGCTGAGGTCGGCGAAGGAGGCGTCGTGGTCGGCGGTGAAGCAGACCACCTCACAGCGGCCGAACTCGCCGGCCAGCGAGGGGAAGCGGTTCTCGAACACGACCACCTCGTAGTCGGCGGCGGGGATCTCGCCGTAGCGGGCGGCGGCCGGGCTTGACGGGCAGAGCGGGCAGGCGTCGGCCGCCGGGTGGTAGGTGCGCGCCTGCCGGTGCGAGGCGATGGCGACGCGGTCGCCGAGCAGCCGATCGGCGCGGACCTCGGCGGTCGTCGCGACCGGTGCGAGCGGGCGCTGGTCCCGCTCGGTGCGCGGCCGGCCGGCGCGGGAGTCGTAATAGATCAGCTCGCGGCCGTCCGCGCGCCGGATCGACGTCTTCTGCACCCTGCACCCCTGTCATCACGCAAAAGCGTTCAAACATTAGCTTTCAGAACCAAACACTAGCGCGTACGTTCCCGGCGCCCCGTTCACCTCAAGTAGCCGATGCCCCCTCCCTCAGTCAGCCGAGGGACCCCGATCCACCGCCGACGAGTGCGACTACTCCATCCTGACGAGCCGCTTCGTCGCCGCGCTGCGCACCGGCTACGCGGACCGCCGCAGTGCCCGCACCGGCCCGGACCGCGCAGCGCGGCTCGGCCGGCCGTGGTGGGTGGCGCGGTGACCGGCGTCCCCGTGCCCGGCCGGATCGCCCCGGGCGTCCCGCCGTCCGCCCTCTCCAACGACGCGCACCAGCCCTGAGTCATCCCCGCCACGCCCCTTTCCCCTCACCGCCGCCGCGAGCGGATCGCCAACCCCGAGCGGATCGACGGCCGGGGCGGGACCTGCGCGTACGGATGACCTTCGGCGGTGCGGATGACCTCGGAGGTGCGGATGGCCTCGGCGGCAGGAGCAGAACCGGCGGTACGGGGTGGCTCCGGCCCTGCGCCACGCACCCCGGCCGCGCGTAGGGCCCGGTCGCAGCGGCGACATGGCCAGCGGCAACATTGCCGGGCGGCGACACGATCAGCCACAACGGCACGGGCAGGGCGGCGGCGGTACGGACCGCAGCAAGGTGCGCAGGGCGACGGCCGTACGGGGCGCGCCAGACCAGGTGACGCACGCGGGCCGGCCGCCCACCTGCCGCGCGGGACCGCCCGTACGGGCAACGCTGACCGTACGGGCGCCGCCGGCACGGACGGCGAGAACGGCTAAGGCGGCTAGGGCCGGCCGGGCCCCGTACCGCCCGGTGCCGGGCCGCGGCCCGATCCGGCGCCCGGGCCGCCGCGCTGGCCGAACTCGGGTCGGGCCGGATGACCTGGCCCGACGGGGCGCCCGGCCGGACCAGCGCCCGGTTCTCCGCGGCCGGGCGCGGCCCGTCCCGGCTGGCCCTGCACCGGCACGCTGCGCCCCGGCGGCACCTGCCCGGGTCTGCTGGCCTGTCCCGGCACACCGGGCCCGCCCGGGCCGCCCGCACCGGGGCCGCCGTGGCCCGGACCTGCGAGCCCCGCCACGGGTGGCTGGCCGGTCGATGCCCGGCCGGGGACCTGTTCCCCGGGCGGCTCGGCGGCCGAGGCGCGCCGGCTCGCGGCGGCCCGGTCCAGCAGCCCCGTACGCGCCGCGAGCGCCGCGGCCTCAAGTCGGGAGCCCACGCCCAGCTTCATCAGCACCCGCTGCACATGGGTGCGGGCGGTGCTCGGGGCGATGGCCATGCCGGCCGCGATCAGCCGGGTGTCCTCCCCCTCCGCGACCCTGACCAGCACTTCCACCTCGCGCGGGGTGAGCAGTTGGAGCAGCCTCGCGCCCTCGTCGTCGGGCTGGGCCGCCGGGTTGAGCAGTTCGGCGAAGGCCCCCTGGAGCAGTTGGGGTGCCACCGCCGCGTCCCCGGCGCGCGCCTTGATCATGGCGCGCTCGACGCCCTCGATCCGCTCGTCGTGCCGTACGTAGCCCGATGCGCCCGCCGCGAAGGCGGCGGCGATGCCGCGCGGGCTCGGCACCGGGCCGAGCACCACGACCGCCACCTGGGGCCGTTCCTTCTTGATCCGCACCACCGGCTCGAACACCCCGGGCTCGGCGGGCGTTCCGGTGCCCAGCAGGCACACTTCCGGCGACCTGCTCACCACCAGGTCCGCGGCCCCTGCGCTCGGCGCGGCAGCAGCGAGCACCCGATGCCCGCGGAGCTTCAACGCCGAAGCGAGTGCCTCGGCGAGCAGTCGGTGGTCATCGACCACCATGACGCGCACGCCCATGAACTCCCCCCATCCGCCCGGGGACGACCGCCCCGGATGTCCGTGGTCCCCGTGTCGACCGAGATCGGCCCGCCGTGCCCTTCCAAGCCCCCCAGCTTGCACACGGCCCCGATCGCTTGCCCCCGGAAGCTACACGCTTGTTCGACATTGCGCGCCCCTTAGCAGGAAGAAGCGGCCGGGAGTGCCGAAACCCATCTCTTCGCGCCCACTTCACGCCGCAAAGAGATCGTCCTGGCACGACAATGGCCCCACCCGTACGGAACGTACCGGTGGGGCCACCCCCTGTGCATCAGTGCAGCACTGGTCAGTTGGCTGAGTTCGGGCCGAAAACCATCGCCAGGAGGTCTTCACCGCGCTGGTAGCTGCGGGGCTCGGTGGCGTAGATGTCGCCCATGTACAGCCGCCCGTTGGCCCACAGGAACACCTCGTGGCCCAGGCTGTAGTTGGACTCGGTCTCCGCGGTGGCCGTCGCGTTCTGCATCAGCTTGGCCTTTTCGTAGCTGGTCGGGTCGATCTGCCAGACGCCGCCGCCCTCGCGGTAGGTGGTGTCCTGGTAGGCGATCAGATAGCCGTCCTGGTCCAGTTGCATCGGGGTGATGCTGGAGGTCGGCACGCCGTCGGTCTTGCCGATGGACTTGCCGGTGGTGAGCGAGAACGCGACGATCTCGTTCTGCGGCAGGTTCTCGGAGACGCCGCTGCGCTCCTCGGTCGCCATGAACAGCTTGTCCTTGGTGACGACGACCTTGGTGCAGGACTCGACCTCGTTGGTGGAGCACTCCGGCGTGTACTTGCCGTTGCCGGTGGCGATCTTGCTGATCAGCTTGCCCTTGCGCTGCGAGGGGTCGATCGTCATGAAGTCCGAGACCGAGGCGCCGGTGGAGTCGCCCGCGTCCACGCCGATGACCATCGGCTCGGTGGAGACCACGTGGACGTCGTCGAGACCGTCGGTGAGCTTGTACTCGGAGAGGATGTTGCCGTCCTTGGGGTTGATCATCTGGACGGACATCTGGGCCTCGCCGTACTCGCCGCAGCCGCGCACCGCGACCAGCTTGGGGCCGCCGCCGTAGCCGTAGTCCGAGCACTCCTCGTTGGCCTGCGGCGACCAGAGCTTCTTGCCCTCCATGGACCAGGCGGCGCCGCCGTCGAGGCCGCCCGCGGCGATGGTGCCGCCACCGATGGTGACCTCGTCGAACTCCAGCTTCTCGTCGGCTTCCTTGATGCTGCGCTGCCAGACGAGCTTGCCGTTGTTGAGGTCGACCAGACCGACCTCGCTACAGTCGGGGTACTTGTTGTCGGCGGTCGGCTTGCCGTCCTGGAAGACGACCGCGGTCATGCCTTCCTTGGTGATCTGGGTGCTGCCCCAGCACAGTTCGCCGCCGAGCGGGATCTCCCACTGCGGCTGCGACCCACCGGCGGCCGGGAAGCCGACGATCTTGTCGATCTGCCCCTTGGCCCACACCTTGTCGGTGGCCCACAGGCCCGGCGAGTTGGCCTGCTCCTTCACCTTGGGCATGGGGATCTTGGCGAGCAGGTTGCCGCCCACCAGCTTGGGCGCAGGCCGCTTGGTCGGCTGGCCCTCCTCGCCCTTGCCGCCCTCGGTGCCCTGGGTGTTGCCGGTCTCCTTCTTCTTCGCCTCGGAGTCGCCGTCGTCACCCTTGGTCGCGAACCACACGCCACCGCCGACCACCAGCGCGATCGCCACCACGGCGCTGACGATGACCGCCATCCGCTGCTTGCCCGGCCGGTTGCCGCCGCCGGGGGCCGGGGCGGGCGCGGCCGGCGGGCTGCCGGGCGGGTAGGAACCGGGCGGCGTCTGCCCGTACGGGCCCTGTCCGTACGCGGCCTGCTGGCCCGAGCCGTACGGCGTGCCGGGCGGCTGCGGATAGGCGTAACCGGCGGCCTGCGTCGGCTCCTGCGGGTAGGCGTAACCGGCGGCCTGGGTGGGCGCCTGCGGGTAGCCGTAACCGCCGGCGCCGGCGGGCGGGGTCTGCGGCGGCTGTCCCGGGACGCCGGGCGGGCCGGGCGGCTGCGGGGCGCCGGCCGGGGCGGGCGGCGGGGTGTAGCCGGGCGGGGCCGGCGGCGGGGGCTGCTGGCCCTGCTGCGGGGCGCCGGGGTACTGGCCCGGCGGCGGGGTGTAACCGGGCGGCGGGTTGTGCGCGTAGCCCGGCTGGGAGATCTGGGTGGGGGGTTGCTGCTGCGGGTAGCCGTAGCCGCCCGCCTGGGCCGGCGGCTGCTGCGGGTAGCCGTAACCGGGCTGGGCTGGCTGCTGCGGAGGGGCCTGGGGAGCCTCGCCGAAGCCGCCGCCTGACCCGGCGTTGGGGTCCTGCGGGGCGCCGAAGCCGCCCTGCGGCGGCTGTTGGGGCGGCTGTGACATCGACCATTCCTTCTCATGCGGTCCGTGACCGACCGGCCGCCACCACGGTCTCCATGGCCTAAATCCATTGGAGGTGGGGGGAGACGGAACTAATCGGACAGGAATACGGCCTGATAACGGCAGGCGAGCGAGAGTTCTTTGTATCACCCGGTCATCGCACGACAGGGATCGGTGGCGGCCCCGCCCGGGAGCTGATACCGGGCCGTGACGTGACTGTTGCACCGCCTCCGCCCGTTTCCCGTCGGGGGGGGCGGAGCCGGTGCGGCCGGGCGTCGGGGGCAGGGGCGCAGAGTGGGCGCGGAGTCTGGAGAGGCCCGGGCGCCCCTCCGTACGGCACCCCGTAGGGCCCCGTGCCGTACGGAGGGGCGTCCGGAAACGGTCAGGCGTCGTCGGCCAGTTCAAGCCAGCGGGATTCGAGTTCGTCGCGCTCGCCCGAGAGCTCTCGGAGTTTGGCGTCGAGTTCGGCGACCTTCTCGAAGTCGGTGGCGTGCTCGGCGATCTGGGCGTGCAGCTTGCTCTCCTGCTCGCTGATCTTGTCGAGCCGGCGCTCGATGCGCTGCAACTCCTTCTGCGCGGCCCGGGTCTCGGCCGCCGACTTCTCCCGCGGCCGGTCCTGTTCGGCGCTGCCGCCGGTGGCCGGCGGTGCCGGTGCGCCCGCCGGCCGGGCCGCCGGCGCCGCCGGGGCGGCCTGGGCGCGCTGCCGCCGCTCCAGGTACTCGTCGAGGCCGCGCGGCAGCATCCGCATGGTGGCGTCGCCGAGCAGGGCCAGCACCCGGTCGGTGGTGCGCTCGATGAAGTACCGGTCGTGGCTGATCACCACGAGCGCCCCGGGCCAGCCGTCGAGCAGGTCTTCCAACTGGGTCAGGGTCTCGATGTCGAGGTCGTTGGTGGGCTCGTCGAGGAAGAGCACGTTGGGCTCGTCCATCAGCAGCCGCAGGATCTGGAGCCGCCGCCGCTCGCCGCCGGAGAGGTCGCCGACGGGCGTCCACTGCTTCTCCTTGGCGAAGCCGAACTGCTCGCACAGTTGCGAGGCGGTCATCTCGCGGCCCTTGCCGAGGTCCACCCGCTGCCGCACCTGCTCGACGGCTTCCAGCACCCGCCAGGTCGGGTCGAGCTCGGCGACCTCCTGCGAGAGGTAGGCCAGCTTCACGGTCTTGCCGACCACGACCCGCCCGGCGGCCGGCTGCTCCTCGCCCTCGGTGGCGGCGGCGCGGGCCATGGCGCGCAGCAGCGAGGTCTTGCCCGCGCCGTTGACACCGACCAGGCCGATCCGGTCGCCGGGGCCGAGTTGCCAGGTCAGGTGCTTGAGCAGGGTCTTGGGACCGGCCTGGACGGTCACGTCCTCCAGGTCGAAGACGGTGCGGCCGAGCCGGGAATTGGCGAACTTCATCAGCTCGGCACTGTCCCGCGGCGGCGGCACGTCGGCGATCAGCGCGTTGGCGGCCTCGATGCGGAACCGCGGCTTGCTGGTACGGGCCGGGGCGCCGCGCCGCAGCCAGGCCAGCTCCTTGCGCATCAGGTTCTGCCGCTTGACCTCTTCGGTGGCCGCGATCCGCTCGCGCTCGGCGCGCGCGAAGACGTAGTCGCTGTACCCGCCCTCGTACTCGTGCACCTGGCCGCGCTGGACGTCCCACATGCGGGTGCAGACCTGGTCCAGGAACCAGCGGTCGTGGGTCACGACCACCAGCGCCGAGCGGCGCGCCCGCAGGTGGCTGGCGAGCCAGGAGATGCCCTCCACGTCGAGGTGGTTGGTCGGCTCGTCGAGCACGATCAGCTCGGGCTCGCCGATGAGCAACTTGGCAAGCGCGATGCGGCGCCGCTCGCCGCCGGAGAGCGGGCCGATCACGGTGTCCAGGCCCTGCGGGAAGGCGGGCAGGTCAAGGCCGCCGAACAGACCGGTCAGCACGTCGCGGACCTTGGCGTTGCCGGCCCATTCGTGGTCGGCGAGGTCGCCGATCACCTCGTGCCGCACGGTGGCGGCCGGGTCGAGCGAGTCGTGCTGGGTGAGCACGCCGAGCCGCAGACCACCGGAGTGCGTGACGCGCCCCTGGTCGGCATCCTCCAACTTGGCGAGCATCCGGATGAGGGTGGTCTTGCCGTCACCGTTGCGGCCGACGACGCCGATCCGGTCGCCCTCGTTGACGCCGAGGGAGATCCCGTCGAGCAGCGCACGGGTGCCGTACACCTTGCTGACGGTTTCCAGATTGACGAGGTTCGTTGCCATCTCACTCCTGGTCCGCGGGGCGTTCGAAGCCCAGCGTAGTCGCCACCGCGCGGGCGCCGGTTCACGCGGCGGTACGGGGGTGGACGGGCGGCGGCAGGGTGGCGACGGGCCGCGGACGCGGGCGCGTCACGGCGGCAGGTGGTGCGGGCCGGTGGCGGTACGGGCCAGTGGCCGGTACGGGCCGGCGCGGGGCTGCGGCCGGCGGGGCGGTACGAGCCGGAGCCGGGCCGCCGCCCCGCGGGGGCCCCCCCCCGGGGGGGGGGCGGGGGGGGGGGGGGGGGGGGGGGGGGGGGGGGGGGGGGGGGGGGGGGGGGGGGGGGGGGGGGGGGG
>NZ_JBEHZD010000339.1:0-8799 GCF_040240285.1 Streptomyces sp. HSW2009
GGGGGTGGGGGTTGGGGGGGGGGGGGGGGGGTGTTCAATCTGTGGGCCTCGGGGGGCCGGGGGGGGGGGGCGGGGGGGGGGGGGGGGGCCCCCCCCCCCGACCGTCCCGGGTCAGCCGTCGACGACAGGTGAAGACAAGGAGACACCCTGATGCGTACGACCGTCGGCATCGTTGGTGGCGGCCCGGCCGGGCTGCTGCTCGGCAGGCTGTTGGACAACGCGGGCATCGACAACGTGGTGCTCGAACGCCGTGACCGCGCGTACGTGGAGCAGCGGCAGCGGGCGGGCATCTTGGAGCAGTCGACCGCCGACACGTTGCGCGCGGCGGGCGCGGGTGAGCGCATGGACCGTGAGGGGTTGGTGCACCACGGCATCGAGCTGCGGTTCGCGCGCGGTTCCCACCGGATCGACTTCCCGGCCCTGACCGGCGGCCGTGGCGTGCTGGTCTACGCCCAGACCGAGGTGGTCAAGGATCTGATCGCGCTGCGGCTCGCGGAGGGTGGCCCGCTGCTGTTCGACGCGCAGGTGGACGCCGTCGACGGGGTGGCCGGGGAGAGTCCGGTCATCAGGTACCGCCATCAGGGTGCGGAGCGGACGCTGCACTGCTCGTACGTGGTGGGTTGCGACGGCTTCCACGGGGTGGCGCGGCAGGCGGTGCCGGCGGAAGTGAGCACGCACTACGAGCGGGCCTATCCGTACTCCTGGCTCGGCATACTCGCCGATGCTCCACCGGTGTATGAAGAGTTGGTCTACGCTCATTCCGAGCGTGGTTTCGCGCTGGCCAGTGTGCGTTCGCCCACCGTGAGTCGGCTCTATCTCCAGGTGCCCAACGGCACCGATCCGGCCGACTGGTCCGACGAGCGCATCTGGGACGAGCTGGACGCCCGCTTCGCGTTGGAGGCTGACCCGGGGTGGCGGTTGGCCCGCGGTCCGGTCCGGTCCAAGGCGGTGTTGCCGATGCGCAGCCATGTGACGGAGCCCATGCGGTACGGGCGGCTGTTCCTGGCCGGCGATGCGGCGCACATCGTGCCGCCGACGGGCGCCAAGGGGCTGAACCTGGCGGCAGCCGACGTGACCGTGCTGGCCCGGGCGTTGATCGAGCAGCAGGAGACCGGCTCCAGTGGGCTGCTCGACGCCTACTCCGACACCTGTCTGCGTCGGGTGTGGCGGGCGGAACACTTCTCGTACCTCATGACCACGACGCTGCACACCGACCCGGCGCACTCGCCCTTCGACACCCGCCTCCAGCTCGCACAGTTGGCCCGCTTCACGTCCTCGCCGCACGCCGCGGCGGAGTTGGCGGACAACTACACGGGGTTGCCGCTGCCCCGGTAGGGGTGTGCCGGCCGGTCGCCCCCTCGCCCGTCGACCGGCCGGCGTTCGCCGCACCTTGCGGTCCGGTGTGGCCAGCACATGGGGGGCGGGTGTCCGTGGAGCCCGGTGTCGGCCGGGTGGGGTGTGTGCGGCGCGGGGCTGGCCTGGGCGACGGCACTACGCGGGTCGCGCGTACGGCGCGGGACCGGCGCCACGCAGCACGGTGTGGTGCGATGTGGCTTCCGTGCAGCATCTGCTGCATGAAAGGCGTGCGGAAGGCCGGAGCGGGCAGCGGACCATCCGCTTTCCGCTGCCCTTCATTCCTGTGACCGATCATCGATCATCTCCCTTTTCTTCCACCGCGCCCGGCGTAGCGTCCGGCGCCACCTGCGCTTTCCTGAGAACCCGCGGAAGACTTCGGCTTCTGGATTTCTGAGATACGCCACGGGCCGGCCAGCTCATTGCCGTCCGAGCATGATCGCTCATTCTGATAAACGGAATGCGGGGTTTGCGGTGCGGGGGTCACGAAATCGAGTACGGGCCTACGGTGCGATCCATGTATACGGGGCGGTCAGTACGTGCCGGCCTCCGGTCGGCGGTCACCTCATTTCCGTACCGGCGCGGCCCAGTGACTAGCGGTCGGGCAACCGTCGACGGGCATGCCAGGCAACCGCCCCAGGACCCGTAAGCCCCGCGGCGCCCGGCCGGTCGATGGGCGCTCCACTCACGGATCGCGCCGTGGAGTTCAGCGCCCCTGATATCCGGTGCGTGCGCCGAAAATACCCGGATAATTTCCGAACCGGTGTTCCCATCGGATTCCCCGCCGTCGAATCCGTTACGGGAAGGGTCCCGCACTCCGGGTGTAACCTGACCCTCCATCTGCATGTGCGGCCTATTGAGGTCCTCGGGGGGACCACCATGCCTGATGAAGTATTCAGTGATTTCCCGGACGATGGCGGTGCGGACGACTTTGTCCGCGAATATCCACTGGCCATCGCCCCTGCCCAGACCGAGCACCTTTCCCTGCGGATGCCGGTCTTTCTGCTCCAGGTGCCGGGCGACCCGGCCGGGCCTGATGCGGTGAGCGTCCACCAGGCCCGGGTCAAGCGGGTGGTGATGGCGCTGCGGGAGTCCCACGAGGGGCAGGGCGAGAAGCTCGTCCCGTACGCGCTGGTGCATCCCACCTCCGATGACGACCTGGTGGGTGAGGCGGCAGCGCGCGACCTCGCGTTCGGTGTGCCGCCGCGGATGACTCCGGACCGGTTCCGCGACGCGGCGCTGATGCAGAACCTGGTAACCGCGGTGAAGGCACACGCCGCGGGGGCTCCGGGCGACGGCGCGGCGGGCGGTTCGGCGCCGGCGGACGGGCCGTCCCAGGTGACCGCGGCGACGGCCGCCGACAGTCCGAGCAACCTGCGGGACTACGCCTACCAGGGCAGGGTGGCGCGCGGTGGAGTCGCCAAGACCCTGTGGTCGCTGGGTGGCAAGGGCTCACCGGACGGGGCGGGTCTGGGTGGTTGGTTGTTGCGTACGTTCTGGCTTTCGATGCTGCACACCCTGCCGCGCTGGTGGTGGGCGCGTCGGGTGACCCGGCGGCTGATCCGACGTCCGCGCCAGCGGGCGCAGGGGCGACGTGGCTGGCTGGGCCGGGAGTTGAACGTCACCGGTGGGCGGGAGGACCTGTTCCAGGTGATGGCCGACGTCGCCACCCGGCAGACCAGCCGACTGCGGCTGCCCGCCGGGCACCGGCAGCGCGAGGAGGGCACCGCGGTCCTGGAACAACTCCTCACCCTGGCCCTGCTCGCCGACCTCGCGCAGCCCCTGGTCGGCTCCCTGCTGCCCAAGCGACGGCGCCGGACGGCCCGCCCGGTGCTGCTGCTCCAGGTGCCGCATCCGGACGAGCCGGGCGCCCGGACCGTGGAGCGTTTTCTCCGCGTCTACGCTCAGGCTCAGGCGCAGGCCCCGACGCCCGGCCCGCTGGTGATCGCGGTGGGCAGCTTCTCGACGGCCCTGTTGGACGAGTTGGGTCCGGAGACGATGGGCTTCACCCAGGCCAGCAAGGTGCTGCGGCAGGGCGGCGAGAAGCCGGTGCTCGTCACCTTCCACGCGGAGCCGTTCGGCCGCCCGGGGCTGCCGATCCGCAAGCCGCCGGCGCGCCGGTTCCGGAGCGGCTGGCGCTCGCAGACCGTCCTGGCGACGAGCTTGCCGGTACTGCTGATCGCCGCGTTGATCGTGGAGTTCCCGCTGCGTGCGGACGATCCGGATACGAGCTGTGTGGCCGGCGGGTCCACGCCTCCCGGGCGCCCGTTGCACGGGGAGGTCCACCCGGTCGAGTGGTACCGGAGCGCGAAGCAGGCCGTCGAGACGGAGAACCGGCGGGCCGAGGCGTTGGCGGCCCGCGGCAGACCGGTGCGCACGGTCGTCTACTTCACGTCCGAGGGGCCGCAGAGCAATGCGGGCACGCTCTTCGACGGCATCGTCCCGGAGTTGCGGGGCATCGCCCTGTGGCAGCGGCGGCTCAACAGTGAGGCGCTCTCCGATGACTCGCGGGTGCCGCTGCGGGTGGAGGTGCGCAGCACCGGGCGGGGATTCGTCCGCGCCCCCGAGGAGGCGAAGAAGCTGGCTGACGAGGTGCGTTCCGGTAGCCGCACCGGGGCCCGGGAGATCTCCGGGGTGTTGGGTTTCGCGCAGAGCCGGGACTCGACGCTCAAGGCCCTACGCATCCTCGCCGAGGCGCGCATCCCCGCCGTGGGGACGACGGCGACGGCCGATGAGATGCAGGTGGGTGACTACTACTGGCCGACCACCCCGGTCAACAGCACCGAGGCCAGGGTGGTCGCCTCGCTGGCCCGCAACAAGCGGCTGGTGGCCAGGTCCGATGGGGCGGGCTGCTCGACGGCGCAGCAAGCGATCGTGGTGCAGAGCTCGGCTGACCTGTACAGCCGCAGCATCGCGGAGCAGTTCATGAGCAACTTCACCAGCAACACCGGGACCGATGTGCCCGATGGCACAGTCAAGTTGGTCAACTTCTCGCAGGAAGGTGACTTCGGCGCCGGCGACCCGGGCGCGGCCACCTTCACGCGCCCGCGGGACCTGGCCAATCGGGTCTGCGAGTCGCTGGAATCGCAGAGCCGCACGGTCGTGTACTGGGCAGGTCGCACCCGCGACTTCGCCGCGTTCGTCGATGCGCTGGACGCCAGGGACGCGTGCGGTCGGGAGGCGGTGACCGTCCTGGCGGGCAATGAGCTGACGAACGTGGCACAGACCGGCGAGTTCGAGGGCCGTGGCTGGCTGCGGCTGTACTACGCGGCGCACCGGCTGCCCGATGCGGACACCAGGATCAGTCGACAGACCGCTCAGTTCGTCAACGCCTACAACGACTTCGTGGCCAGGGAGCATGGTGAGGACCCGTGGCACGACGACGGTCAGGCGGCGGTGGCGTACGACGCGCTACACGTCCTGTCCCAGGCCGTGGACCTGGCGCGGGCGGACAACAGCGTCGGTATGAGCGCGGTCACCACGGCCCTCAGGTCCGGTGTGGCCTTCGACGGGGCGACCGGGTGGGTCGAGTACGCCTCCGAGGACAACGCACCGCCCAAGGACAAGACGCTGGTGGTGCTGCGGCTGACGCCCAAGGGGCCGCGGACCGCGGTGGTGTGCGGGGCGTATGTGAAGGGCGGCCGGTACGCGGCACAGGGGACTCCTTGCTCTTCTTAACTTCCGCTATTCACAGAGCAGTTGGAGCAGTGTAGAGATTCTAGGGATTCTCGGCCCGGAGGTCCGGAGCCCCTGAGCCCCGAAGACGGAGGCAGAGGCGGGGAGAAGCGGAGGCGGGGAGGCGCGGACGGGCCGCGGGCGGGCTGGTTCGCCTGGTGAACGATTGTCCGTAGCCCGGTCGTATCCCTCGGCGGCGGTGCCGCCCGGGCCCCGGGCGATCCAGGCTGACGTTCCGTACAGGTGGGGGCCGTCCCCGGTTGGCCTCCCGTACGGGCCGGGGGCGGTCAGCCCTGTCCCGCGTCCGGTTCCTCGTCCGTGAATTCCTCGGGTTCCACGGCGATGTGCATGGCGGCTTCCTCGGGACCCGCCGCCCCGCCGTCGATGCCCACGTCGCGGGCGATGAGGTCCTTGGTGGTGTCGGGGTGTGCGCCCTCGTCCGGGGCGAGCAGGCGGCCGGCGCGGGCTTCGCCCACCTCGCCGTCGATCGGCTCGCCGTCGCCGTCCGCCAGGTCACCCACCCCGTCTCCGTCCGCGGCGCGCACCTCGGGCAGCTCCTGGCTCAGCCGTTCGTCCAGGGTTTCGCCGCGCTGCTGTTCCGCCGCCGTGGTGCCGAACTTCGTGACGCCCAGTGGCTTCTCCGGCGGCGAGTACCCCTCGTCGAGCACCTCCTCGTAGCTGCGCCCGCCCAGCGCGTCCTGCGGGTCCCACCGGGTGGAGTCCTGCCGCTCGTCGCCGGTGCCCATCGGCTGGTACACGTCATCCGCCATCTCGTCGCTCATGCTTCCTCCACGTGCTGCTCTCTGGTGCGGTGGCGCTCGATTGTGCGGACGGACCCGTCCCCTCCATCATGCGCCCGGGGCCCACGCCGGCACCTGGCGACGACCCCGCACGGCGCCGCGGGCGCGGGCCCCACTCTCACCCGCAGATCGTTTCGCCGCCCGGAACTGTCATTCTGGGGTCATGTCTCTTTACGACGAGCGGCTGAGCGTGCCACCCGCGTGGTGGCTGGGTGTGCCACTGTTCGGTCTCGCCGTGGCGCTGGTGCTGCTGCCCTTCGGGGCGCCCGCGGCGCTGGGCGGGCTGCTGCTGGGCTCGGCCGCCGCGGGGGCTGCGACGTACGCGTACGGCAGGTCCCGGATCGAGGTGACGATCGGGTTCCTCACCGCGGGCACGATCCGGTTGCCCATCGACGCCCTGGGCCTGCCGGAGATCCTGGACCCGGAGGAGGCGCTGGCCTGGCGGACCCGGCGGGCCGACGCCCATGCGCTGATGCTGCTGCGCAGCCATGTGCCGACCGCACTGCGGATCGAGATCAAGGCACCCGACTACCACGCCCCGTACCTCTACCTGTCGACCCGCCAACCACACACCCTGGTCGCCGTACTCGCCTTCGCCAAACGCTGACCGCGGCGGCCCCGGCGACGTACGCGGCACCCCGAACTGACGGCGGCGCCCCGTCCGCACCTCTAGGTGCCGCCGAATCCGCCGGGATGCCAGACCTCCGACCTACTGAGGCCGCTGATGCCGCTGAGGCCGCTGAGGCCGCTGAGGCCGCTGAGGCCGCTGACCAACCCATACGCCCGTCTCCCATGATGTGGCGACACGTCCTCCCGTACCGGCCAGGACCGCAACAGCACCCCCTCCCTCACCCACGGTGACCACAAGCCAACCGGCAGGCTCATCGGCGCGGCAGCAACCCCGTCCCCACCCCCGCCGCACAACACCCCGCGTCCGGCCGCGCGCCGCCCCCTCCGCGCCCTTCGGGCGAACGGATAGCAGCGACGGAACAGGGCCCGCGGAACCACCCGCCAACCCCGCCCCACCCCGCAACACCGCTTGCCACCCAGCATTGCCCCCGGGAAGACGGCCGGCCAGCGCCCGTACGGGACGGCGCAGGCGCCACCCCAGCCGCGGGGCGGGCTGCGTGACGCACCGGACGCCCCTTCCGTACGACCTGCGGGCCTTCCCGCCCACCTCCGTCGGCCGCCAGATGACATCCTTTCGACCCGCGTCCGACACGGCGGCGACCAGTACAGGATCGAGCGGTCCGGGCACCGCCCGTGACCAGGGAAATCCCCGCGGGCCGCTCCGCTAGCATGTTTGCGCCCATGGCGATCACCCTCATTGCCTGCCCTTCGCCGGAAAAGCATGCAATCCGGCACGAAGGGGACCCACTCCCTAACACCTAACAAATCGGCCAAACAATTGATATCTAAAGAATCGCGAATAGCTCCGCGAATACATTTCAAGAACGTGCTTGCTGCTTGGCGCAAGCCCCGGGCGCTGCTGTGGACCGCAGTGACGGTGGTGGCCCTCGGTTTCCTCGTGGCGTTGGAGATCGCCGCGCGCCACTACGGCGTCCGGGGACCGATCAGCAACCAGGTGCGCGAGGTGATATTCGCCCCCAAGTCGGGGCCGCTGCTGTACGCCTGCATGGCGCTGATGATGGTGGTGCTCACCTGGCGGCAACGGTTCATCGCGGTGGGTGCCGCGGTCAGCATCGACGTCGTCTTCGCGCTGGTGAGGTGGGTGTGTGACGCCCGGATGGGCTTCGGCAACGGAGCGTTGTGGGTGGTCCTGGTGTGTGGGGTCCTCGCCTTCACCCACCGCACGGGGCGCGAACGCGTCCTCTTGTTGAAGGGTGTGGGCCTCGGCCTGTTGCTGGTGGCGGGGCGGAAGACGGGTGACGCCTGGCTGCTCATCACGTGGAAGACCCGCCCGACCGTCCTCGACCAGTACGTGGCCACGGCCGACCAGGCGCTGGGCAACCCGTCGTGGCTGGTGGGGCGGATGGTCAGGGCCACCGACCCGATCAGCGGGCACGTGCTCGGCTGGGTCTACGGCCAGCTCGCGGTGGCCGCGGTCATCTTCACCCTCTACCAACTGCGCAACGTGGCGTCCGAACACCGCTTCCCGAGCCACCACCTGGTGCGCACGTTCATGGTGATCGGCCTGCTCGGCCCCGGCATCTACATGCTCTTCCCGGTGGTCGGCCCGATCTTCGCGTACGGTGCGGACGGCGGGCACTGGGCGGTGGCCAACCTGTGGCCGAACACGGCGCCGCCGCTCGACCCGCCGCAGCGCATGCCCTTCGACGACATCACGCCGCGCAACTGCATGCCCAGCCTGCACACGGCCTGGGCCACCGCCATCTTCATCCACTCCCGGCGGGGTCCGCGCGTGCTGCGCTTCGCCGGCACGTTCTGGCTGATCGCCACGCTCGCCGCGACGCTGGGATTCGGCTACCACTACGGCGCGGACATCGTGGCCGGCGTGGTCTTCGCGGTCACGATCGAGGCGGCGCTGCGCGCGCCGGAACGCGGCTGGGACCGCTCGCGCATCCAGTTGGTCGCCTACGGGACAGCCGTGTTCGCCGCCTTCCTGGTGGCGTACCGCTACCTGCCGGAGCAGATGGCCGACTTCCCGTGGCTGTTCGGCCCGCTGCTGGTCCTCGCGATGCTCTCGGTGATCTACGGCTATCTGCGGGCCACCCGGATCTGGGACGCGCAGCCCGCGCCGTCCCTCAAGCCGCAGGCGAAGCCACAGCCCGAGTTGGTGTGAGGCATGGCGCGCCGGTCCGCGTTCCCGCCGTACGCGGTGGCACGGAGCGGGCGGCGCGCCCCCCCGGGGGGGTGGGGGGGGCGCGGGCGCCCGGGGTGGCCGGGGGGGGGGGGCGGCGGGGGGGGGGGGGGCGGGGGGCGGGGGGGGGGGGGCGCCCGCGACGGCCGTGCGGCCGGCGAGCGGGGTCCAGTCCGCGGCGTCCGGGCC
>NZ_JBEHZD010000034.1:0-29487 GCF_040240285.1 Streptomyces sp. HSW2009
TTTACTCCCCCCCCCCCCCCCTACAACCCAACCCGTTTTTCGGCGCCCTGCGCCATTTGTAAAAACCACCCAGAACGTCCGGGCGCGGCCCCGGCGGGGCCCGCGGGGGGCCCCCCCCCCCCCCCCCCGATACGAGAAGGGGGCCTAAGCTGCCGATTACCAGCACCGTCGGGTTGTGGGAAGCGGCGACGAGGCAACCATGGAGAAGACCTTCGGGCGAAAGTGCGCCAAGTGCGATCGTGCCCTGAGCCAGTACAACACCACCGCGGTGTGCGGGCCGTGCTCCCGCGCGGCCGAGAACAACGGGACACCCGCGGCCACCGGGATTCCTGACCGCGCCTGGAGGGACCCGCGCGTCCAGCAGGCCCTGGCCGCATGGGACTTCGGCGAGCTCTTACGCCTCCTGCGCCGACGGTCGGGCATGTCGCAGATGGCGCTGCGCTCCCTGACGGGCCTGACCCAGTCCTTCATCTCCGACCTGGAGCGAGGACAGAAGGAACTCCGTGGCGCCCGGGCCATCATCGACCTCTTGAACAGCCTGGGCCTTCCCGCAGACCTGCGCCCGCTGCTGCTGGCCCCGATGTCGGGAAGCAAAAGGCCCGCTTCAGCGGGAATTGACCCGGCGTTGCCGTGGACGGCGGACCGTATGGTGACGGAGTTGGAAGTCGCTGTCGGAGGGACCATGAACCGGCGAAACGTGCTGGCCCTGAGTGGGGCCGGGCTCATGCAGTACGTCCTCCAGTCCACCATCGTCCCCACGGAGGCCGCCGCCGTGACGCCGCCCGCCGACGGGCAGGCCACGGACACCCTGATCGACTCGTTGCAGACGACGACGGACGCGCTACGGCAGTTGGACGCCACCAGCGGGAGCGGCGCGCTGCTGCCCGCCGCCAAAGCACACCTGAACGTGGTGCTCAAACTGGTGAAGAACGCGGACGACGACCACACACGACGCCGGCTGGCCGCGGTCACCGCCGACACCGCCATGCAGACCGGCTGGTACACCTTCGACAGCGGCGCCCACACGGCAGGCCAGCGCATCTTCCTCGGCGCCCTACGGGCCGCACACGCCTCCGGCGACCCACGGCTGACGGCGGGCGCCCTCGCCTTCCTGGCCATCCACGCCTACTCGGTCGGCGACCCGCGCGACGCCGTCTCAGCCGCCCGCGCGGCCCGCCAGAACATCAGCGGCCACGACACGCCCGCACTGCACGCCATGCTGCTCACGCGACAGGCACGCGGGCACGCCCGGCTCCGTGAGGAACGCGAGGCCCAGGCAGCGCTGGAGGAGGCGCGCATACTCTGTGGCCGCGGCCCCGGAGAACACGACCCGCGGTGGCTGTACTGGATCAACGAAGGGGAGATCCTGGGCCAGACGGGGAGCTGCTGGCTGGACCTGGGCAAGCCCGCCCGGGCCGCGACGGCCTTCGACGCCGCCCGCGCCAGCCTGAACACCGACGAAGCCCGCACGCGAGCCCAGTTCCTCTCCCGCGCCGCCACAGCCCAGCACCGAGCAGGCGCCCCAGATGCCGGATGCGCCATCGGCCACGAGGTCATCACCCTGGCCGCCGGCATCCGCTCCGCCCGACTGGACGACCACGTACAGAAGATGCTGAGCGAATTCCGACAGCCCAACCCACCAGCGCTCACACGCGAGCTGCTGGAGCGCGGGGACACCCTCCTCGGCAAACGTGAGGTCGCATGAGACTGGTGCTGTGGGACATCGACCGCACCCTGCTCTACGTCGGCGACACCGACCGACGCGTCTACCGAGAGGTCTTCCACGACGTCGTCGGACGCCAGGCGACGCAGCTCCCCGCACGGGGAACCGGGGTGACCATGCCCCTGGCCGTACGCGAACTACTCCAGGCCAACGCAGTCCCCGACCACGAAGTGCCCGACCTCGCACACCGCATCGTCGCCCAGCTCCCCCAACGACTCGCCCACCACGAGAACGAACTACGGACCAGCGGTCGACTGATGCCGGGGGCGGTGGAAGCGCTGGCCGCCGTACGAAGCGACCCGCACCTCCTCCCCACGGTCGTCACGGGAAACCTGCGCGGCAGCGCGGAGACCAAACTGAAGGCGTTCGGGCTCGACGGATACGTGGAAGCCGAACTCGGCGCATACGCCTCCGACGACCCACACCGCCCCGCACTGGTGGCCATCGCACAGCGGCGCGCCGCAGCCGCGTACGGGCACGTGTTCAACCGGCACAACACGGTGATCGTCGGGGACTCCTTGCAGGACGTGAGCACCGGACGGGAGGGCGGCGCCCGGGTCATCGGCGTCGCGTCGGGCACCACGTCGATCGATGAACTCGCCCGCGCCGGCGCTGATCACGTGATCCACGACCTGCGGGACACACACGCGCTTCTGGAACTCGTACACGGCGCCTGAAATCGCACGGTCCTGCCGGATTCAGGGCTGTTGCGGGCCGATGCAGTGGGATTGGGCCTCCGGGGAGTATCGGAACGGGAATCAGCGGTAGCGCGCTGAGGCCGTGTCGTGTCATCCGCGGGGGCGCCTGTGGCGTTTGGGTGGGGGTTGGGCCTGAAGCCGTTCGCGGAGGTCGATCTCTTCGGGCGTGAGCGGGTCCTCGGGCCGGCGGATGCGGGCCGGCTTGGCCCACAGCGGCGCGTCGTCGTCCGCGGTGGCCTGCTCGGCCTCGGCGAGCGCGCGGTAGAGGGAGGCGACCGACGGGGACTTGCCGGTGTTCTTCCCGGTCTTGATGGTGAGTTTCTTCGCGATCTCCGGGACGGGGACGCCCTCGTCCTTGAGCGCCTGGGGCACCCCTCCTGGATGGCCGCACTTGCGGCCGGCATGAGCGCGGCGTGCTACCTGATGGTTCGGGGACATCGGTACCAGATCGTTCACCTGTGCTATTCCCCAAGGCCTCGGGTCTGGTGGCAGACACTCCCTCGATGGGCTGAATCAGCATAGAGAGATATGCACACTCGAATCTTCGCTGTCACCGCGGCACTGGCAGCGGCTTGTATCGCCGGCACCGGTGTAGCAGTTGCGGACGTTGGCTCTGCCGGCTAGGTCTCCGGCGAGACAATTGAGGTGCCGATCTACCTACCGGTACACCCCTGTGGCAGCTCGCCCGACATCGTGGACCTGCTCGAACCGGCTCCCGGCAGCCCCTGCGCCACCGGCTGACGCGATGAGCCCGTCGACCGTCATCTTCAGGCAGGTCGGTCGCCTCGGGCAGCACCACGCCGGAAGGGGTACCTGGACGCGGACCTGCGCCACCCGAAGGAAGCAGGGGCCCTAATAGGACTCCGTTAGGTCTGCCTCGGTGTTGTTGTCGTGTGTGGTCTGGTGGGCATGGGTTGTTGGCAGGTGGTGCAGATGCCTGTCCAGCACCTCAGGATGTCCTGGAGGGTGTCGAGGGTCTGGTAGAGAGTGAGGCCGGTGTGGGTGCTTTTGGGGCCAGCCGCTGTTGGGTGAGGAATGCGTGGGCGGCGGTCACGAGGGTGACGTGGTGGTGCCAGCCGGGCCAGGACCGGCCTTCGAAGTGGTCCAGGCCCAGGCCGTGTTTGAGTTCGCGGTAGTCGTGCTCGATGCGCCAGCGGACCTTGGCCAGACGGACCAGGTCGGCGATCGGGGTGTCGGCCGGCAGGCTGGACAGCCAGCAGTCTGTGGGCGCCTCGGCGCCCTTGGGCCACTCGACCAGTAGCCAGCAGTCGGGCAGGATGCCGTTCCACCAGCCCTGTTCGGTCGAGGCGGCGGTCCGGATCGGACGCTCGACGGCCTTGCCCGCGGGGCGGATGCGGACGGCGGTGAAGCGGGACCGTAACGCGCCGCGCGAGCCCTGCCGCCAGGCGAGGGAGACGAATGCTTCCTGGCCGAGGCCGGCGGCCAGGGCTGCCACCGAGGGGGCGGGTTGGCGGTAGCGGGGCTGAGGCCAGCAGCCGATGGGATCGTTACGGTCCGGGGCCACGGGCTGGGCGTCGAACGGGTGGGCACTGAGGTCCGCGCGGACGGCCAGTACATAGTCGATACCGCGGTCTGCCAGGCCGGCCCGCAGGTGGGCGGTGCCGTAGGCGGCGTCGGCCACGACAACCGTCGGGCGCATGCCCCAGTCGGCCAGCCTGTCGAGCATGTCCAGAGCCAGCCGCCACTTCTCACGGTGGGCGATCTCCGGCGGGATGCGGGTGGCGGTGCGGCGTTCGGTGTCCGCGTCCCACTCCTTGGGCAGGAACAGGCGCCACTGCAGCGGGCAGGAGGCGGTTTCGCTGGCGGCGTGCACGCTCATCGCGACCTGGCAATTGGCGCGTTTGCCCAGGGCCCCGCAGTACTGCGGGGCCACGGCGACCGACATTCTTCCGTCCTTGGGCAGTGGCACGTCGTCGATCACCCAGGCCATCGGGGCGATCAGCGGCAGCATGCGTTCGCAGATCCGCCGCTGTACCGGCACCGGATCCCAGGTCGACTGGTTCACGAACTGCTGCAGGTTCTGCTCGTTGCCGTCCGGCAGCCTCCAGGCCATGGCCTGGACCGACTTGCGGCGGCCATCCAGCATCAATCCCCGCAGATAGCAGTCGCCCTTGGCTCGCTGGTCCTTGCGCGGCACCGAGGCGAACACATCAGCCACGCACAACGCCAACTTCACCCGGACACGGTTCACTTCATGTGCGTCCATCGACCCAACATGCCTAGGAACAGGCCGAACCGGAAAACCTAACGGAGTCCTACTAAGGCCTGTCTGACGAATGATCATTTGTCAGACAGGCCTTAGTCTCGACTGACCCTGCTCGGACACCAGGGAACAAGTAACCCAGGTCGATGGCAGGGGGCGAGTGTGTGACAGGACTGGTCGCCGGAATGAGTTGTTGGCGAGCTGGACGCTGGTGGAAGGTGACTGGAAGCTCGGTGGCTCCCTCACCCGCGCGATCCGCCGGGATCCTGATCGCCCAGCAGTACGACTGGATGGTCAAGTACGCCACTGCCCTGCGACTGGGCTCTACGGACTACGCAGAGCAGGTCATCCGCAACCGGGAGACGGCGTAGGCCGCCGGCACCCTCCCGTACGCTGCGGGCCCGGCAGATCGCCTGCCGGCCCCGCAGCGTGCTCGCTACTTCCCATTCAGGTCGGCCCCGGGATCCCAGGCCCCTGGGGTCGTCTCCCCAGGTTGAGCCCGGCGCCGCCGGGGCTATCGTCCGCGACGCGCCGCACGGTTTGCACCGTGGACACGGATAGGAGCCCGGGGCGCCGTTGCGGGAGGTTGGTGGCGGTGCTGAGGTCGTAGCCGTAAGCCTGGTTCGAGGAGAGGTTCCCGAACCCATAGTCCTCGGCGCTCGTGGTCGAATTCACTTCGTCCACCGAGGCGGTGGTCCCGTAGTAGCTGTCGGCCTGCGCAGTGGTGGTGGTGACCGTAGCGAAGGCGACGGCTCCCAGAAGCGCAGCGGTGATGCGGCGCATGAAGTCTCTCTTCTCTCGTGCGGTCCGCCACGTACGCCTGGACGTGGCGGGTGCCAGGCAATCTGATTCCGCATCAGAGCAGGCCAGCGAGCACACAGTGCAGTGACGCGCCGGAAATGCAGAGCGCTGCCATCGCCCCGGCTTTCGGTGCCGGGCGGGCACAGCCGAGCGTTCTTCGACTACTTCCGCGCGCTCCGGCGCGGCGCCCGTTCGGAACAAAGAGTCATGAAATAATGACTTTGGGTTACAACGCCTGCTCGGGAACACCCATTCCCGCAGAGCTCACTGCACGAAGGAGGAAAAAATGAAGGCAAGGAATCTCGCAACCATCGCAACTGCCGCCGTCGGGGCGCTCGTCCTGACCACCTCTCCGGCCGCCGCGCTGGCGTACGTCACGCCGGGCCAAGGGCTCAGTCCGTGTCCGAGTGGATCCGTGTGCGCCTACCTCAACTACGACCTCAACGAGAGCGGCTCGAACGACATCCTGGTCACCGACCAGAGTCTCCCCGACCTGCACCCCTACGGCTTCGGAGACGTCGCGAGTTCCTACTACAACCACACCAGCCACTACGTGACGTTCTACGACCACGGTGACTACCAGGGCGCGGAGAAGACCGTCGCACCGGGCGCACACGCCAACTTCACGGGGAACTGGAACGATGACCTGTCGTCCCTGAAGATCCTCCCCTGAGCGAGAGCCGCCACCGGTACCAGGAAACCCGAAGTCGGCCGGAACCCGCTGCTTCGGGCACCACTCGTAGGATCTGCGCGAGCACGACTGCGGCCGAACCCGCCCTCGCCGAGGAACACCGCGGCGACGTCGAGACGGTCACCCGCAACCGGGGACGGCGTAGCGCCTGGTTGAGCCAGCTGTGGCTGCATGGAGAGGGAGTCACCCAAATTTGGGTGACTCCCCCTCGCGACGTTCGCTCACCTCGTGACGCAGCGACGATCCCGGGGGACAGGCACCCTGTCGCCGGTTCTCTGCGGCCCCGGACCTGCGCCGCCGGACAGGTAGACCAGGGGCGCGGTATGTCGACTGCTTCCTTCGGGTGGCGCGGGTCCGCGTCCGGGTGACCCTTCCGGCGTAGTGCTGCCCGAGGCGATCGGGCGAGGAAGGCGTGAGGGCGCACACACTCCCCATCATAGGAGAGGCCGCCCATGCGCAAGATCATCTATGCTGCTGTGTCCCTCGCTTCGGCCGCCCTGCTTACCGCCGGAACGGACCAGATTGGTACTGATGGCGGCCTCGCGTTCTGCGGTCCCAACGCTTTGATTGTGTCTTCCTGCCCCGCGGGGCTCTCCGTCTCCAGCGGCACAGAATTCGACTGAGCTGAGAGCCAGGTCCTCGTCGCCCAAGGTGCTGCAAAGAGCTCGGGTGTCCTTGCGTCCCGGGCGCGCGGTGGACTGCTTCTTCCGCACGGCCGGCACGCAGCCCGGCGGTACAGGCCTCCGGTACTGGTGGGCTCTCGTATTCAACTGTCGCCAGTTCCCCGGGGGACCCAGCCCGCTGGTGACCTTCCGTGATCTCCGGCGGCGTATCGGCTCCAGGTGCCGCTGGGCGGGGATCGCGGGGAGGTCGTGGCCGCTGTCGAGCGGCTGGCAGCGGGTGAGGAACTGGCGGTGCACGGAGGGGACGGCGGTGACGCGCAGGGGTGTAGCCCTGGCCGCGCCGTACGGTCACCCCTTGGTCGAGCGCGGCCCGCTCGGTGGGGTCCAGCTCGGTGGTGGGAAGAGGTCGGCGACCTTGCCGCGCACGGAGAGTGCCCAGGGTGTGCACTCGCTGCCCTGCTCCGCTGCGACGGTGCCTGGTAAAAGTGGTAGCGGGCATCCGCGTGACGCGAGTGCCGCGGCGAAGGGAAACACTTGTGCACGAGCGCACGAAGAACCCGCGAAGCAACACGATGTCGCGCACGGCGTCCAATAGCCGGACCGGTGTTGCCCGGCCGTCCTCCCCGGATCAGGGGTTCCGGGCGGACGCACCGATGACTCCGGAGAGGGCTCTGTTCCTCCAGACCACTGTCGGCAACGCAGCGGTCGCCCAGATGATCCAGCAACAGCGGCTCGCCCACCGTCCCTCTGGCAGCGGACGGGATACCGCGACCGGCATGGAAGCCGAGACCGAGGCCGGACCGGTGCAGCGGTCCGCCGTGCACGACGTTCTGCGCTCCCCGGGCCAGCCGTTGGCCGAACCGGTGCGCACCGAGATGGAATCGCGACTGGGGGAAGACTTCCGTGCCGTGCGCGTCCACGACGACGCCCCGGCCGCCCGATCCGCGGCTGAGATCGGGGCCCGCGCTTTTACCTCGGGCGAGCACGTTGTGCTCGGCCGCGGAGGCTCGGACGACCACACCCTCGCTCATGAACTGACTCACGTGATCCAGCAGCGGCGCGGCCTGGTGGCAGGTACCGAGATCGGACCGGGTCTCGGGGTGTCGAATCCCTCCGACCGCTTCGAGCGCGCAGCCGAGGCGAACGCCAGAGAGGCCCTGCGTCGCCCGCTGTCCGCGCCGGTGGCCCGGCCCTTCCCGGGGGCCGGCCCCGTGCCGCTCGGAGGCGTGCGGACGGGGAAACACTCGCAGGCGCCGGTCCAGCGCGCCCCCGCAGCGGCCACCACTGCTGCGCCGGTCGCGACGCGGTGCGTCTTCACGCACATGCCGCTGAAGGATGAGGAGGGCCCGTGCGGCGGCTTCGTACGCGTGCGGGCTTTGAGCGTCGACCTGCCTCAGCAGGGTGTGATCATCCAGGAGGTCAACCGGGTCCTTGCCGTGGAACGGTGGGACGGGAAGGCATGGTCCGCCTTGCCGAGAACGTCCATCGACGCCTATGTCACGGCGAAGGACTCGTCCGTACATGCCGCTATCGACCGCTATTGGGAGTTATGGATGGTCGACGCGCAAGGCAATGTCTCCGACGGAGCGGAGGACACCTTCCAGCTGCCCTCCATTATCCCGGGAGGCAGAGGAAACAAACAGATAGACACCACGCGGGGGAGCTACACGATCACGGGAAACGCGTTGTTCTATCCCACCGCTGCGACGCCGGACACTCTGGGATTCACTAAGGGCGGGGTTGAGGTCGCCGGAGACCTGCACAGCACCCTCTCCGACCCATCGGAGGCCATCGCGGCCAGGGGACTCACCGCCACCGGCCAGCCGGTGCGCTGCGAGGTTAACGTCAGATGGGACAGCGCTAAGGGAACTGACAGATGGTCGGAGGTCCTCATGTCTTGAGCCGAGCGGGCGCTGGGCGCTCGTCGAAACGAGGCTCAGGCCGGCCGCGATGGTATAGGGGTTGATACTGGTGCGCTCTCGTATTCAGCTGTCGCTGGTTCCCCGAGGAACCCAGCCCGCTGGTGACCTTGTGTGGTCCCCAGGGGCGTATCGGCTCCAGGTTCCGCCGGTCTCGTTGCGGAGGCGGCTGGTGGTCTTGTCGTGGTAGCCGAGAGCGTCCGCGACGACGGGGCCGGGCAGTTCGAGGAGCTGCTGGCGGATTGCGGCGCCGCAGGCAGCGGCGGCCGGGACCCCGATCTCGTTCAGGAGTGCGGACAGGTGGTCGGGGCGGGCCGGCTGTCCTGCCCGGCGGCCGGGGAAGAGCCAGGGGGATGCCGGGTTGGTGGCGGTGTTCATGTTGTCGCGATTGTCGATGTAACTCAGCAACAGCTCAGCGACCGGCGCGGGAACGGGCGAGGCCGGCTCTCCGAGCCGTAGCAGCACGGTGTCGCCGTCGCGGATGACGTCGTCGACGCTGAGCCGGACGATGCGGCTCACGGGTTGGGCATCAAGGCGCTCGTCTTCGCTCAGTGCGGCCCGGCGGGAGGTCTTCATCGTGGGGATGGAGAGCGAGCCTCGACGGCGGCTCCGCATGGCCCAGTTGAGGAAGGCTCTCAAGCAGGTGCGGGTGTGTTCGGCGTCGATGTCGATCTGGCCGCATGACGCGAGGGTGCTGTTCCGCTCGCCCAGCCATTGCAGGAACGAGGTCGTGTGCTTGACCTGTTCGGCGGCGAAGCGGCGAATGCTGGGTGTGATGTGGCTCCTCTCGGCGCGGGTCCGCAGCCGGGGAAGGATGTGCCAGGTCGCGAAGAGCCTGATCGTCTTGGAGCGCTCGGGGCCGGCGATGCCGGTCAGGTGGCTGGGAAGCCAGCGCTGGAAGGAGCAGAGGTACTTGTCGACGCCCACTACAGCAGCCAAACCCCGTGGGGCCGCATCCTGGTCTGCTCCGGCGTCACACTCAACCTCGTGGCGGGCATGACCGTACGCAGCATCAGCGGACTGCCCACCGCCAACCTCGCCCTCGACCGCGTGCGGTTCACCGCACCTGTCTATATCGGCGACACCCTGTACGCCGAGACGAAGATCCTCACCCGCCGGGCATCCCAAAGCCGACCCGACACCGGCGTCATCACCTGCCGCACCACTGCCCACAACCAACACATCACCAACGTTCTCACCTTCACCCGCACCTTCCTCATCCCCCTGGACGCCGATGCCGCCCGCGACGCCACCCACTACTGAAGGCGAGCCATGCACCAGCAGTTGACCTTCACATCAGCCGATGACGGCCTGTGGGAGCAATACGACCAACTCGCCACCCGCGCCTACGGCCACCCCATCAGCGACATCACCCACCTACGCGAACACGCCGACCTCCACGTCGCCATCCGCGGACACCGGGTCATCGCCGGCGGCCTCGGCCTCCTCCTCGACCAGTTCTTCGGTGGCAACCCCGTCCCCAGTGCTTGCCTCGGCGACGGATGCGTGGCCCCTGAGGAACGCGGCGAACACCTGGCCACCGCCATGACCGCCGCACGACTACGTCCCCTGGCCGAACGCGGGGCGGTGGTCTCCACGATCAGCACCTCCTCCACCGGCTACGCCCGCCACCTCGGCTGGGAAGCCCCCACCCAAGTCCTCGCCTGGACAGTGGCCACCGACGACCTCCAACGCTCTTTCACTGACACCGACTTCGAGGTCCAGCACGGACTGACCAACGAAACCGAATCCCTTCAACGCCGCCTCGCCCGCCACTGGAACGGCCCCCTCCACCGACCCACCTGGTGGAACGAGTGGAAGCACGACAAGAGCAACCTCACCAGCTACCGCTTCGCCCGGCCTGGCCACCCAACAGCCGGCCTCCTGAGCCTCACCACCCAACGGCACGAGCGACACGGGATGAACCTGACTGTTCACGACTTCTGGGCCGACAGCCAGCCCACCGCAGTCGCCATGCTCGCCTTCCTTGGCCGCCACAACACCCGCGCCCGCACCACAACCTTCCGACGCGGCGGCCTCCCGCCCTCCTCCACGGCCTACGCCACCACCGCACCACCGCTGACGCCTGGCACCCCTGGATGCTCCGAATCCTCAACCTCCCCACCGCCACCCAACGCCGGGGATGGCCTCCCGACCTCACCACCGCCATACCGATGAAAGTCGAAGACGATGCGGGCGGATCGAACCGATGGATGCTCACCATCAAATCCGGAACGGCCGAATGCACACCCACCCGCATCACCGAACAGGTCACCCTCACCCGCCGCCAACTCGCGGTCTGGTACGCGGGCGGCTACCGATCCGCCACTTCAGCACGCATGGCCGGAGTCCACGCAACATCGGAAGAAGCACTCACCACCCTCGTCCACAGCACAACCCGCCACGAGCCTTGGCTACCTGACCACTTCTAACGAGGACGCTACCGGCAAGGCCCTCGAACACAGCACCGTCATGAGGGCCCACCCACAGGCAGAACTCGCGGCGGTCGAATGGCGCACCGCCGCTCCACGATGCGGGGCGACCCCCGTACGCCCTCGGGACTGGAACACTACCTCCGTGAGTATTGAACTCTTCGACGTCGAGCATCTCGTGGTGTCCGAAGCGCCGGAACCGCCCTTGACGCCCCACGATGCCGAGGCCCGAGACCGAGTGTGGGACAGGGCGGTTCAGGACAACCCTGCCCTGTGGGATGGCCCCGTGGTGGCATGCGGGGGACTGGAGCAGCCCGGACCGCGCACCCTGCATCTGTCCTGGGTCCGCGTGACCTACCGGCACTACGCTCTACGCCGCGTCCCCGGAGCCACCGCACTCCCCTCGTTGTTCGTGAACACCATCCAACCGACTGACGACGGCCGCATGCTGGTGGTCAGAATGTCCCCGTCCACGGCTGCCCCCGGTCGCTGGCAGTTGCCAGGAGGCTCAGTGGAACCTCCCCTCAACGAAACGCTGCTGGACGAGGCAACTCTGGCCGGCCAAGCCGCGCGCGAGCTCACCGAAGAGGTAGGCATCAGCGTCTCCGCCCAAGACCTGCGCCTATGGTGCGCCACCCGCGGCGAGAACAACAGCATCGGCCTGACCTACCTCGCCCCACCCCACCCTGAAACAACGCTGCTCGAAGCTTTCACCGAAGCAACAACAGCCGAGCAGAACCAAGGGAACGAACCTGAACTCGACCGCATCGTTCTCGTGCGTACATCAGACGACCTGACAGGGCTGAACGGCCCACACGCGGACTACCTGTCGCCCATCACCACTCGCTTTCTCACCTGCCACTGAATGGGCGCAACCGAGGCCCACTAACCAGGGCATCGATGCGCGGTCTCACTCGCCGCGGAGAATCACTTTGATGGTGGGGGCGGGACCTACGTCACGATGAACTCGGCTTGCAGGGGGCTCGCCGTTCAGGCTCGGCACGCTGATCGGCCACGCAGTACTCAATGCTGGCTAGTACTCCAGCCGGACTTCTTCATTCGTGCTGGGTAACGGCTGGTTGCAGCAGCGCGGCGGGAGGGGATGCGCGGATGGTGTCCGCTCGCGAAGCCTGATCACAACCGTCACGCAGGCTGTCCTCAGCACCGCCGCAAGCCTCCTCAGGAAAGCGCCTCGGTCATCGCCGCCGTGACACGGGCGGCCGTGGCTGCGTCCGAGGTTGTCACGCGGACCGCGAGTGCGACGGTGTCGCCCTTCTCGGTCCGGGCATAGGCGAGGGACCAGGAGGATGGGGTTCCGTCACCGGCGTCGGTCGGCGCCCATTCCTTCTTCCCCCGCACCGCGGGGAGCAGCAGGCCCGCCGTGGCTGCCGGGACGCTCTGCGTGACCAGCCCCTCCTCGTCCTCGGCAACCAGGTGCGGGCCCTTCAGCAGGCCACGGTTGGCGAGGGCCGCCGTCACCCTGGCCAGTTGGAGCGGGGTGACGGTGATGTCCCCGTTGCTGTAGCTCCCGTACCTGCTCTCTGTAACCCGGTTCGGGACCAAAAGCTCGTCATCGCCGAAGCCGAACGCGGCTGCGGTATCGCGCAGTTTTTCCTCGCCCAGTTCCGTGGCCAGCTTTGCGATGTTCTCGTCGCAGGACCTGGCCAGGGCCTCACGGATGGTGGCGTTCGCGCACTCACCCGAGCCGCCATGCGTGGGCTCGTCCACCGTGTCGTACAGGCCGTGGTCCAGAGCCGCCGCGGCTATCACGATGTCGAAGGTCTCGCTGGGCGCGGTCGCCTCGCGCAGTGCCCGGTTGAGCATGGGCATATTCTTGTCGTCGCCCGCCTTCCGCCAGGCATCTTGGTCCTTGGGAAAGTTGCCGCTGAACGCCGCCGGGTCGTAGGAAGGCGTGCTCACGACAGCCAGCAGTGCCCCTGTCCTGGCATTGAGCGCGACCGCCGCCCCACGCCGCTCACCGAGCGCCTCGAAGGCTGCCTTCTGCACCTCCGGATCAATGGTGGTTTCTACGTCGCCCTTGCGGTGGGTCAAGGTGTCCTCGTAGATGGACTCCAGCCCCGCGGCGCCGAAGGCGAGCGACCGATAGCCGGTCACGGGTGCATACAACGCGCCTTCTGTGTAGGTGCGTTGATACGGAATCTTCTTGTTCCCGCTCGGCTTGGACCCTGTGACGGGCCTGCCGGCGACGAGAATGTCGCCGTACCCGCCAGCGGTGTTACCCGAACTCGGCTTCACCTTGCTCTCGGTGGGCGAGTCCGTGCCACCAGCACAACCGGCCAGCAGCACGAGGAGCCAGGGCGCGACAAGGGAACGCTTGATGAGTGACGGCATGATCACACTCTAGACAGCACCGCGGTCGGCGGGGTGGAGAAGTCCGGCTGGAGTACTAGTAGTGCTTGGTCATGTTGGTGCGGGGTTTGGTATGTCGCGGTGACAGGTGGGGCAGGCGCCGGTCCAGAGTGCGAGGAGTAGTTTCAGCTCGCGGACGACTCGGTAGAGGGTCAGGCCGACGCCGTCTCTTTTGGGGGGCGGTTCAGTCGTTGCAGGGTGCAGAAGGCGTGGGCGACCGAGACGAGGGTGACGTGGTGGTGCCAGCCCGGCCAGGTCCGGCCTTCGAAGTGGGCCAGGCCCAGGGCCTGTTTCATCTCGCGGTAGTCGTTCTCGACGCGCCAGCGGAGCTTCGCGGTGCGCACGAGGACGGGCAGCGGGGTGGTTGCGGGCAGGTTGGAGAGCCAGAACTGCACGGGCTCGTCCTGGTCGGCGGGCCACTCAGCCAGCAGCCAGCGGACCGGAAGCTCGGCGGCGGTCGTGGCCTGGCAGATCTCGCGCCCGGCGGGCCTGATCCGCAGCGCGACGAAGCGGGAGTACATGCGCTTGTACCCGCTGCGGCCGCTGCCCGGCCGTGATCCCTCCCTCCACTGCACTGGCCGCGCGGAAGACTTGCCGGCCCCGGTGACCAGGTCCTTCACCCGCTGTGCCGGCTCGGGGTAGGCAGGGACCGACCGCCGGCCCCTGCCGGAGTAGGCCAGGGTCGATGGCCGTGCGTCCTGGGGTTGTGCGGTGGTTGTGGTCGAGATGCCCACCACGTAGTCGAGACCGCGTTCTTCCAGGCCGAGTCGGAAGGCGGCGGTGTCCCCGTAGCCGCCGTCGGCGATGTCCTGGGGCACGTCGATGCCCCAGGACCGCGTCTCGTCGATCATGTCGAGGGCCAGCTGCCATTTCTCGACATGGCCCACCTGGACGGGGATGGCGCACTTGTTACGGCGGGCCACTTTGGCCGGATCGGCTTTCGGCGAGGCGGGATCCCAGCTCCCGGGCAGGAACAAGCGCCAGTTCACGGCCGCGGAGGCGCCGTGGGAAGCCAGGTGCAGTGAGACTCCGGCCTGGCAGTTGGTGACCTTGCCCGCGGTACCGGTGTACTGCCGGGTCACGCACGCTGACGCGTCCCCGTCCTTGAGGCACCCGGTGTCATCGATGACCAGCGCGGTGGGTTTGATGACCGGCTGCATGCGCCAGGCCAGCCGGGCCCGTACATGCGCCGCATCCCACGGGCTGGAAGTGACAAAGTGGGCCAGGGCCTGCCGGTTACCGTCCTCACCAAGGCGGGCGGCCATCGGTTCCACCGACTTACGCCCGCCGTCCAGCAACAGGCCACGCAGATAGACCCCACCCCACCGCCGCTGATCCGCCCGCGCGAACGGCTCGAACATCTCCGCCGCGAAGTCCTCCAGATCACACCGGACCACAGCCAACTCCACACTCAACACACCCGGTCAACGACACGACCGATCAAGAAGACACGCCATCACAGACCACACATGACCAAGCACTACTAGAAGGTAGGGGGACGTCACGGTACTCTCCTTCCCTTCGATGTTTGAGGCGGCCGTAGTTCCCTGTGTTCTGGTTTACTTGTTCAGCAATTCGGTAGATATCATCAGAGATGAGATTTGCTATGTTTGCTGCCAGGGCTTCGCCGTTGCGCATTCCGCAGCCGCTCATCAGGTCTGTTACGAGTCGGAATTCATGGCTTCCGGATGAGCGGATTTCTTGCAACTGAGAAGCGGACGGGATGACGGCGGGGCGTGGTGCGTAATGAGGCGGTGTGATGCCCTCCAGTGGATTCTCTGTGTAGATCCCCAGTCGATGCGCGTGGAGCAAGATTGATCGTAGTTTACCGAATGCATTGGCCTGCGTGGCCGCGCCAATTCCCCTGTCTTCCATATCTTGGATGAACCCTTCGACCACCTTGTGGTCGAAGGTGTTCATGCGTCGGCTGGCGAACGCGGGGAAGAGGTGATGGTCCAGCAAGGAATCGAGTTGGTGTACCGAGGATTGAGCCAGCCCACGTTGTCTCGCCTTCCGCTGGGTAGCGTATTCCCTGAACCTCATGGACCCGTGCTGCGCTGCCTGCTCGGCTGGCAGCGGTTTTTCGTATGTTGTAAACTTGCGTTAGCCTGCCGATTGCTTGTTCCTGGGTGGTAAACCCCGATTCCTGGCGTTGATGCCCTGCGGCATCATGGTACCGAATCTTGTATGTGTGGGGGCACTTCGACCATCGCGCCGTAGGGTGATCGCATTGCTTAAAAAAGGATCCCATTCCCCGGGGTAGAGATTTTCTGGTCAGGTTCTCAAATCCTTACATCGCTGCTTATGTTAGGTTTAGGTTTCGCGTAAAAACGACTACACGTGATCTACTCTCTGTTGTTTAACCCATGCCTGAAGTTCTGACACGTCAACCTGGATCTTGGCGTTGCGCCCCGAGTCGAACCTATACATCGGGAGGCCGCACCGTGCGGCGCTTTTGTAAACCCAACTGGGTGACACATTTAGTAGTGTGGCGACTTGTTTGATGCTCATGAACTGTGACGAGATTGCGATTCCCAAGGAATAGTGGGTGACGTGAGGTGTGAGTGAGTGAATTTCGCTAGCGGTCGCTCGGCGATGGGGGCCGCTAGCCGTATTCATGGTCTGCAAACGCCCCGGTTTGGCCAACCGGCATTGCTCGGCGATACTGCGCGCAGGCTGGGCCCGGGCAGCGCCGTCTCTGCCGTGGGTCATTGCGTGCGGGGTGGTGCTCGCGCCGGTGCGAAGGCCCGGCCGGCCATAGTGCAGGCAGCTGATGCTGCGCGGCCGTGGAGGCCGTCAAGCCCGTTCGGCGTCGCCCCCCCCCGCAGGCCGGGTGCCTCTCACCTGCCTCGTACTCCCGTATCCGTTGCGTCGCCCGGCTTCGGCGTAGACGGCAGTTGTTTGCTTCCTGCAGTGCCCCTCCCGGCGCCGCTCGTGCTTCCGTCGTGCACGAGGTGGTCCAAGACAGGTCCCAGGCGTGCGATGCGGAGGGGTTCGGCTGTGGCGCCGCTTCAGTGGAGCGGGGAACGCCCGGCCTTCCTGGGGTGTCGGCGAAGGTTAGCTGACGCTGCGTCAGAAAAGTCAGCATTGGGTCAGCATTCGGTCTGCCAGACATGCCCACACCGGCCTGAACCCTGGATCACGCGATGCTCTGACCGAAGTGCATGACGCCCTCGTCGGTCGGTGCCGGGGCCTAGGGCGGTGTCGAGTTGGCCAGGGCCCCGGCCTCAGTAGAGCTCAGGCATCGCCTCACGATGCGGAGGGCGAAAAAGCCAGGTCAGCGCGTACGTCCCCGCGCCTTCAAGGGCACCGGCGGCAGTTCAGGAGCCAGTAGCCGTGGCCCGCTGTACGAGCTGACCTCGCCGAAGAGGGTGCCCGTCATCCACTCCTCGCGAGCCTCTGCGATATCCTGATGGGATCGGCCAATGAGGTTCCACCACATGACCAAGCGCTCGTCGAAGGGTTCGCCGCCGAGGAGGAGGAAGGAGCTGTCCACGTCGGCGCGCAGGGGGAGTTCGCGGCGACCGCAGCCGAGGTAGAGGAGGGAGCCGGGGGGTAGGCGTACGCCGTCCACCTCGGCTTCGCCCGACATGGTGAGGGCTGCGTACTCGAAGTCGGGGTCCAGAGGGAGGCGGGTGTCGGTGCCGGCGGCCAGGGTGAGGTCTGCGCCCATCAGGGGGGTGAAGGTGGTGCCGGGGGAGCGGGCGCCGTCCAGTTCGCCGAGGATGACCGTGGCGCTGAGCCCGCCTCCGCCGCTGACCTGGGGCAACTCCGCGTGGTGCTCCCAGGCGGGGGCGGTGTGGCGATGCGCGTCAGGAAGCGCCACCCACAGTTGGGCGCCGTGCAGCAGCTTCGCGTGTTGGCGCGGGGACTGTTCGGCGTGGGCGATGGCGCGGCCCGCGGTCATCAGGCCGAGCTGGCCGGGGCGGAGGACCTGTTCGCTGCCGAGGCTGTCGCGGTGCAGCACCTCCCCGTCGTGCAACCAGCTCACCGTCTGGAGGCCGATGTGCGGATGCGGGGGCACCTGCATGCCTGGTTCGCGCTCGATGTCCTCGGGCCCGTAGTGGTCGACGAAGCACCATGCGCCCACCATGCGCCGCCCCATGCTGGGCAGCAGTCGGCGCACCTGGGTGCTCGCGCCGAGCGTGACGGGCTTGGCCGGCAGTAGCTCTCGGACGGGTTGTGCGGTGACGTCGGCGCGCCCGCCGCAGACGCTCGGCGCGGGCCGCAGATCCAAGTTGCTCATGGGAGCACTCTGCCACGTCCCACCCCACGGGATGGGGGTGGCGTCTGGCGGGTGCGGTGCGGGGTGTGCCGCGCGACCGTGGGTGGGGTGGGGTGGGAGCGCATGGGGTGGGTGTGTACGGCGTGGCCGGTTGTGGGTGGCTGGCCGTGGTGGGGGTTGTTGTGGGTTAGGGGGTGTCAGGCCCGGGGGTGTGCGGGTGGTGGTCACCTTCGGGTCGCTGCCGCCGGTGTGGGGGCTCGGGTGCCGGAGGGGCGGCCGGGGCGTTCGTGTCGTACGGGGTGGGGACGGTGGGGCAGAAGAGGACGGCGATGGCGGTCAGGGCCACGCCGAGCAACCACCCGGCGAGCACGTCGGTCGCCCAGTGCACGCCCAGGTACAGCCGGGTGAAGCCCACGCCGACCACGGAGAAGGTGGCCACCGCCGCCGCCAGGCCCCGCCACCGTCGGCGCACCCGGTGTGCGGCGAGCAGCCAGAGCAGCAGGCCGCAGGTGAGGGTCGCGGTGAGGGCGTGTCCCGAGGGGAAGGCGGCGTAGTGGGCCGAGTCCACCGGGTCGGGCCACTGCGGTCGGTCCCGGCCCACCGCCGCCTTGAGGCCCTGTTGGACCACCGTTCCCGCGGCCGTCGCCACCGCCAGCCACAGGGCGATCGGCCAGCGCCCGCGCCACACGTACCAGCCGGCCACCACCGCGAGCAGCGCACGCATCGTCCACGGGTCCCAGACCCAGTCGGAGAAGATCCGCTGGGTCCGCGTCCAGCCGGAGTGGTCGACGGCGGAGCGGTGCAGCCCGTCCGCGATGTCGTGGTCCAGGGACAGCAGCGGCCCCCACCCGGCGGCGACCAGCGGGAGCAGTACGGCGAACAGCGCCGCACACCCCGCCCCGGCCAACAGCCAGGGGCGCCGCCCCGGCCGGGCGGGGGTGGTCGGGCGGGCGGCGTGGGTGGGGGTCGGCGGCTCCATGGGGTGAATGATCGTGGACGCCCTGGGGCACGGGGCAAGGGCCCGTACGCGTGGTGCGCGGACCACTCGCACGCCCTAGGGAGCCGACGGCGCACCCATGCCACCCGGTCGGTGCCGTGCTGACAGATGCCTTGGCGCCGCGGCCGTGGGAACGCGGACCGGGACCGGTCGGGACGCGGAGTGGGGTCGGTCAGGACATGGACGGGGGCCGGTCGAGACGTGGGCGGGGCGGCCGGCCGGAACACGGACGGACCAGGACCAGGACCAGTCGGTCGGGACGCGGACCAGGGCCGCTCGGTCCGAATGCGGATCGTGGTCGGCGGAACGGGGGCTCGGACCAGGGCCAGTCGCCCGGAATACGAATCGGGGTCGGCCGGCATGGGCCCGGACCGGGGCCGGCCTGGCGGGGGTCTGACCGCGGTCAGCTCAGGGCGCGCAACGCCGGTACGAAGGTGACCAGCACCGGAACCACCGGCACCAGCGCCGCCGCCGCGGTCAACCGCCAGCGGCGCGCCGTCGTGAAGCGGGGCCGCGGGGTCAGCAGCCGATCCACCCGGCGCGGCACCTCGGCGATGCTCGGGCAGGGCCCGAAGACGCCGCGCTCCTCGTTGAGTTCGACCAACGCGAGCGCGATGGCCAGCCGGCCGAAGCGGCGCGACGCGACGTCGTCGGCGGCGAGCTCCACGAGCCTGTGCACCTGGTCCCGGAACGCGGCGAACACCGGGACCTGCGGAAACCCGCTCGCCAACGCCGCCGATGCGTTGAGCAACCAGTGGTGCCTGGCTTGCGCGTGGCCCTGTTCGTGGGCGAGCACGGCGTCGAGTTGGCGGCCGTTCAACCGGCGCAGCGCGGCCGTGGTGATGACGAGCTGCGGCGCTGCTCCCGACAGCCACCAGGCGTCCGGCCGGTCGCCTTCGAGCACCACCAGCCGGTCCCCGCTGGGCTCTTCGCCGGGCAGTTGCGGGGCGCGTACGAGAAGTTCCCGGCGGCGTTGCTTGCGCTGGGCGCGGGACCCGCGCACCTCGCGGGTGAGCATGATGACGGTCCAGACCGCGCCCAGCGCCAGCGCGACGGCCATGGGCGCGGCCCAGGTGCCGTACGCGGTGAGCGCGTACGCCTCGACGACGCCGTTCGGCGCGGGCGCGAAGATGTTGCCCCGCACGGCCTCCCAGGCCGCCGCCGCGCTCAGGGCCATCGCCATGGCGCAGCACATGATGACGCCGACCACCACGCACTGCCACACCCAGAGGGCGAGCACCGGTTCGCGGTCGGGCCAGTCGGAGCGGGTCAGCATCCGCGGTGCCAATGCCGCGGCCAATGTGCCAAGGACCAGCAGCACGAGCGGGACCATCATGCTCCTCAGCCTATGAGGGGCAGGCTGGGCGCTGGTACGGTCCTGGCGCCGAAGTGACGTACGACACGTGACGACGAGCTTGCGGAGTCGAGGACTCCGGGGAAGGGCCACTTGTCGACTGCATGACAGGGCGGGGCCGGTCTGCTGAGCCCGGCCGTGGGTGGCCACACTGGCGCCGGGTGGGAGGGTGCGGCGGTGGTGCATTGGCGGTGGCACCGCTGCGCAATGGCTTGCGCCGGGAGCTGGGGCGGTGAGCGGAACGGGTGAACTCCCGTCCCCTCATGGCTACTTGACCCGTCATCGCGCACTCGGGGCGGGTGGTTCCGGCGGCGGCAGTCGGGGGCCGGGAGTAGGGGAGGGGTCGGCGGGCGAACAGGGCGAATCGGTTCGGGCCGGGAGTGGGTGGCGGCCCGGCGCGGTGGGTGTGCTGCCGGGGCCGGTGTCAGTCAGCGGGCGGTGCCGGAGGCCGTATCGTCACGCGACCCGTGGTGAAGTCGATCGGCCCGCGGGCGGGGTCGGCGTCGCCGATGTCGTCCACGCACAGCTCCAGCCGCTCCCGCTCGTCCTGGGTGTGTTTGCGGCCAGGGGCGAAGAGCTCTTCGACCAGGTTGAACACCATGACCTCCGAGTGCGGAGCCGGGGCCGGGCGGCCGACCCTGATGCCGGCTGCGGTAGCCCATACGAGTGAGGGTACTCGCGGTGTCCGCTCCGGCGCGGGCCGGGCGGCCGGAGTCTGCCGCACACCGGCGGCGGCATGCCGTGCCCGCTGGTCGGTGAACCGGCCCCGGGCGCGCCGCCTGGCGGGCGGCGCGCGGGCGGGACGGGGCTCGGGTCAGAGGCCGGGACGGTAGCGCAGTGGATGGTCGACAGGCACCTCCACCAGGACGATCTTGACGCCGTCGGGGTCGGCGATCCACGCCTCCACCAACCCCCAGGGCTCCTGCAACGGAGGCCGCAACACCTGCGCGCCGCGCTCGGACACCTCCTTGTGCGCGGCGGCGGCGTCGGCGACCTGGAGCCAGAGCTGGAGGTCGGGGGAGGTGGGGGCGGTCGAGCGTCCGGAGACCTCAAGGAAACCGCCGCCCAGGAAGTAGACGGTCCCCCGCTCGGGTCCGGTGCCGAATTCTCGGGCGATCTCAAGACCGAGGGTGCGTCCGTAGAAGGCGCGAGAACGTTCAGGGTCGGTGGGACGCAACAGTACGCGGCTGCTCAGCACATGCACCATGGCCGTGACCCTACGCAGGGCACCGTCCGAATGTCGGCGAATGGGCGAAACGGGTCAGTCAGCCTAGTGTGCCCGGAACCGCCACCCTGTCGCCTTCCACCGTCGATGCGCCGCGACGTCGGAGCGCACCGGTGTGCGCCGCTGCGACCGGCCGCCCCGGACGCAGGCACCCGCGGCGCGCGGGGGCGCCCGGCGAGTGCCCGGCGGCTACGGGTTCGCGGCCCGGGTCGGGGAGCGGTCCCGCAGGTCAGACCGTCTGCCGGGCCGCGTCCTTGATCTGCGGGAAGTCTGTCGTCACGCCGTCCAGGTCCATGCCCCGGGCGATGGCGAGGTGCCCCGGGGTGTTCACGGTCCAGGCGTAGACGTCGAGCCCGGCGGCGTGGGCGCGGTCGACCAGTTCCACGGTGAGCCGACGGATGTTGAGGACCAGCATCGCGGCCCCGACGGCGAGCGCGCGGTCCACCACGTCCAGCCCGAACCGGCTGGCCACCAGGCCGGTGCGCGCCTGCGGCAGCAGCGCGGCCACCTCGGCGATCGCCTCGTCGTGGAAGGAGATGACCTCGACGCGGTCGAGCAGGTCGCGGCTGGCCAGCACGTCAGCCAGTACCTTGGCCGCCGCCACGTCCTTGATCTCGGCCTGGAGCGGGGCCGCCACCGCATCCACCACCTCCTCGAAGACGGGCACGCGCTCGCCCTGGCCCGCGTCGAGCTCCCGCAGTTCGGCCAGGGCGAGGTCGCTGATGGCCCCGGAGCCGTCGGTGGTGCGGTCGACGTCCTCGTCGTGCATGACGATGAGCGCACCGTCCTTGCTCAGATGCAGGTCGAGCTCGATGAAGTCGAACCCCTCCTGCTCGGCGCGGACGAAGGAGCGCAGGGTGTTCTCGGGTTCGACACCCATGGCGCCGCGGTGTCCGGTGGTGCGGAAGGTCAACGCTGGCTCCCTTGGAGGTGGGCGCGGCCCGGTTCGCCCCCGGGCCCGGCCGGGGCGAGCTCGCGTCGGCCGCTCGTGGCGGCGGTCAGCGTAGCGCCCGCCCGAGTACGGAGGGTGTACGGCGTGAATCCGCCGGGCGACGGCCCCGCGCCGGGCCGATCCCCTGCGGACGCCCATCGCGGTCGAGCCTCGACCCGGCGGGCCCGGACGGACTTTCCTGGCCCCTAACCCCGGTAAGTACAGGAAAAACAGCGGTCTAAACCCGGGTTCGGCAGGATAATTTCCGTAGGTCCACTTGAGGAGCTGATCCCTCCGTGGATACGGTGGCAGCACGAGAGGTTCTTCCGTGGAGGAGTGATCATGACGAAAATTCTCGCGCCGGAAGCGGCGGTCAGTGACGTTCTGTCCGCGGAGCGTGTGGTGGACCACCCGGCCTGGCCCGTCCTCAAGGACGCGGTCGAGACCGTACGGCCGTGGCAGGCCAAGGACGGCTCCGTGGACCTGACGGCGGACGGCGCGCCCACCGCCGACGCCCTGCGGCACCAGGTCGAGCGGATCGTCGCGGCCGTCGAAGAGCTGGCCCCCCTGCTGCCGCACAACGCGGCCTACCACCGCGCCCTCGTCGCCGACCTGCGTCGCTGGGCCGACTCCGGCTACGGCGTCCCGGACTTCCTGGACTCGCTGCTGGCCTTCCAGCCGGCACAGCAGCGCGCCGACGGGCTCCAACACCTCGTGGTCTTCCCGATGTACACGCAGAACGGCAACCCGGACCGCAACTTCGAGGCAGTCGTGCTGCGCATGGTGTGGCCCCAGTGGCTGGCGGAGCTGGAGCGCACCCGCTACGACAACCCGCTCTTCCTCGGCATCACCTTCGAGGACTTCACCGCCGGGTACGACACCAACTCCGCCGTGCTCTTCCCCGAGACCATCGCCGTACGGGAGGCGCCCGAGCGGTTCAGCTGGGGCGGCATCTTCTGCGACCGGGAGGCGGCGCGCTTCCGGCGGGTCAGCACGGCCGCGGTGGACACGCTCAGCATCGAGCTGCCGGCCGAGGCCCGCGAGCTCCTCGCCGACCAGCAGCGCTGCCAGCACGCCTTCGTCCTGTGGGACATGATCCACGACCGTACGCACAGCCACGGTGACCTGCCGTTCGACCCGTTCATGATCAAGCAGCGGCAGCCGTTTTGGATGTACGGCCTGGAGGAGCTGCGCTGCGACCTCACCGCCTTCAAGGAGGCCGTGAAGCTGGCCGACGAGGGACTGCCGCAGGCCCGCGACGTGCAGTACGCCGTGATCTTCGACCGGATGTTCCGCTTCCCGGTCACCGGCGACCGGGTGCGCAACTACGACGGCCTCGGCGGGCAGCTCCTCTTCGCCTACCTCCACCAGCACGACGTCGTACGCTGGACCGACAACACCCTGCACATCGACTGGGGCCGCGCGCCGCAGGTCACCAACCAGCTCTGCGGCGAGATCGAGAAGCTCTACCGCGACGGCATCGACCGGCCCAAGCTGGTGCACTGGTTCAAGGCGTACGAACTAGTGGCCTCCTACCTGGCCCCGCACCCCGGCTCCGTATGGGCCAAGGGTCCCGACGCCCTCGACCTGTCGCTGCCGCCCCGCAAACTGGTGGACGAGGTGCTCCCGGACGAGTTCCCGCTCAGCATGTTCTACGAAGCCCTCGCCAAGAAGCTGAGGACCGTGATCGTCTCGGCCAAGGGCATCACGGCCGACCACATGGACGCGGTGGCTGCGTGACCCCGTCCCAGCAGTCCGACCAGGAGGCGACGATCATGACCGACAACACGCTGGCCGGTGCGGCGGCACCGGCAGGAGGCGCCCTGGAGGGCGCCGTGATCGCGGTGGCCGGTGCCGCGGGCCCCGCGGGGCGCGCCACCCTGTTGCGGCTCGCGGAGGCGGGCGCCACCGTCGTCGCTTCCGACGCGGACGCGGCCCGGCTGGCCGAGGCCGTGGACGCGGCCCGGTACGCGCACGGCGGCGCCACCGTCACCGGCGACACCGTCGACCTGCTCGACCCGCTGGCCGCGCGCGAGTGGGCGACGCGCACCGAGAAGGAGTTCGGCCGCGTCGACGGCCTGGTGCACCTGGTCGGTGGCTGGCGGGGCTCGGCGAGCTTCGCCGAGACCGACCTGGACGACTGGACGTTCCTGCACGACCTGCTCATCCGCACCGTGCAGCACACCTCACTCGCCTTCCACGACGGCCTGCGGCGCAGCGCCAACGGACGGTACGTGCTGGTCAGCGCCGCCGGCGCGACCAAGCCCAGTGCGGGCAACGCCGCCTACGCCGCAGCCAAGGCCGCCGCCGAGGCGTGGACCCTCGCGCTGGCCGACGCGTTCCGCAAGGCGGGGGGCGATGCCGGGCCGACGTCGGCGGCTGCCATCCTGGTGGTGAAGGCGCTGGTGCACGATGCCATGCGAGCCGAGCGCCCCAACGCGAAGTTCGCGGGCTTCACGGACGTCAAGGACCTGGCGGCTGCCATCGCCGGGGTCTGGGAGCAGCCCGCCCGAGAGGTGAACGGAAACCGCCTGTGGCTGACCGCGAAGCCGTAACGCCCCGTACGACCGACGCCCGCCGCCGCCACGACCCACAGGTACGGGGGTTCGCCAGCGACAACTACGCCGGTGCCCCGCCGGAGGTCATGGCCGCCCTCGCCCTGGCCAACGAGGGCCACCAGGTCTCCTACGGCGAGGACGACTACACCTCCCACCTCCAGGACGTCATGCGCAGCCACTTCGGCCCGCGGGCGGTGACCTACCCGGTCTTCAACGGCACCGGCGCCAACGTCGTCGCGCTCCAGGCGCTCACCGACCGCTGGGGCGCGGTGATCGCCGCCGACTCGGCGCACATCCACGTCGACGAGTGCGGCGCCCCGGAACGGGTGGGCGGCCTGAAGCTGCTCACCGTGCCCACCCCGGACGGCAAGCTCACGCCAGAGTTGATCGACCGCGAGGCGTACGGCTGGGAGGACGAGCACCGGGCCATGCCGCAGGTCGTCTCGATCACCCAGAGCACCGAACTCGGCACCGTGTACACGCCCGATGAGATCCGCGCCATCTGCGACCACGCCCACGAGCGCGGCATGAAGGTGCACCTGGACGGCGCGCGGATAGCCAACGCCGCGGCCTCGCTCGACGTCCCGATGCGGGCGTTCACCTATGCGGCGGGCGTGGACGTGCTGTCGTACGGCGGCACCAAGAACGGCATGCTCTTCGGCGAGGCCGTGGTGGTCCTCAACCCGGACGCGGTGCGGGCGATGAAGCACCTGCGCAAGCTGTCGATGCAACTCGCCTCGAAGATGCGGTTCGTCTCCGTGCAGTTGGAGGCGCTGCTCGCCAAGGACCTCTGGCTGCGCCAGGCCCGGCACGCCAACACCATGGCCAAGCGGCTGGCGGACGCGGTGCGCACCGTGGACGGCGTGGAGATCTGCTACCCGGTGCAGGCCAACGCGGTCTTCGCCCGGCTGCCCAACGAGGTCAGCGAACGCCTCCAGAAGCGCCACCGCTTCTACTTCTGGGACGAGTCCGCCGGCGAGGTGCGCTGGATGTGCTCCTTCGACACCACCGAGAAGGACGTGGACGACTTCGTCACCGCGCTCAAGGAGGAACTGGGCCGCTGACCCGACGGCTCACACCGACCTGCTACGCCGGCCACCGCTGGCACAGGGAGCGAGCCTTGCTGGCGCAGCGCACCACTCGCCTCCGCACCGGCCGACCGGACGCCTCGCCTCCGGTCGGCCGTCGCACGCCGCCACGCCTCGCGACTGCTCGTACGTCACGGGACTGCTCGTACGCTGAGCGACTTGCTCGTACGCCACGGGGCTGCCGGTACGTCGAGCGGCTGCCCGTACGTCATGGGGCTGCCGGTACGCAGAACGTCCGCCCATGCCCTGGGCGCGGCTGCCCGTACGCCGCCTGGCCGGGGCGGGAGGTCGGAAGGCGGGAGGCCGGACCGTTGACGTGCCGGACCGCCGCACTGCCGAGACGCAGCAAGCCGTAGCGGGCCGCTGGCCCGAGCCGGCGAGGTCGGACAGACCAGCAGACCAGGGCCGGACCGCCGGCCAGGTCGGACCTACCGCGCCGGGCGACCGGTCAGTGCCCCGCGGCCCTGACCGGCGCCGGGGGCGCGGTGCCGCCGAGGTGGGCGGGGACCCACCAGGTGTCGTCCGCGTCCTTGGGACGCACCGGATAGGCGCGCTGCGCCGCTTCGAGGAGTTCCTGCACCCGGGTCCGCAGCCGCTCGGTGAGCGAGTCGGCCGACACGCCCGGCGGGGTCTCCCGCGGCTCGCCGACCCGGATGGTGATCGGGAAGTGGTTGCGCCCCATGTCCCGCTTGTGGCCCTTGGTCCACAGGCGTTGGGTGCCCCACAGCGCCATCGGCAGCAGCGGCACGTTGGCCTCCTGCGCCATCCGCGCCGCCCCCGACTTGAAGTTCTTGAGCGTGAAGGACTCGGAGATCGTGGCCTCGGGGAAGACGCCGATGATCTCGCCGGAGCGCAGCGACTTCACCGCGTGCCGGTACGCGTCGATGCCCTGCTTGCGGTCGACCGGGATGTGCTTCATCGCCCGCATCAGGGGCCCGGAGACCTTGTGCCGGAAGACCGACTCCTTGGCCATGAAGCGCACCAGTCGCTTGGCCGGGCGGGCGGTCAGACCGGCGAAGACGAAGTCGAGGTACCCGATGTGGTTGCTCACCAGGACCGCACCGCCGCGCCGCGGAATGTTCTCCGTGCCCTGGATGTCGAAGCGCAGATCCAGCGCCTTGAACATGGAACGGGCGACGCCGATCACCGGTGGGTAGACGAGCTCTGCCATCAAGGGGACCCTTCTGCCATTCCTTGGGAGGTTCTCCCGATGGAAGTTACGCTGCCGTAGCTACGGGCTTTCCGCTGATCGTGCCTGATGTCGGGCGTCGCGGCCAGCCTTCGGGGCGCTCCGGAGGGAGATCCTCGTCACGGAAGGCAACCAAAGTCGCCGCCGAGCAGTCCCCTCGGACTCCCTGGAGGTTTGCCCCGTACGGCATGCCGCATGCTTGATGTATGACGCACCGACTGACGGCCGCCGACCTGGCGCCCGGCCAACTCGGCGAGCGGGCCACGCTGGTCCAGTTCTCCAGCGCGTTCTGCCAGCCCTGCCGGGCCACCCGACGGGTCCTGGACAAGGTCGCCGCCATGGTCGACGGCGTGCACCACGTCGAGATCGACGCGGAGGACCGGCTGGCGCTGGTGCGTCGCCTCGACATCCGGCGCACCCCGACGGTGCTGGTGCTCGACGCGGACGGCCGGGTGGTCTCGGCGGCCGAGGGACAGCCCCGTACCGTCGACGTCATCGCCGCCGTCGGCCGGGCCCTGTGACGGACCGTGATGGATCTCCCACCCGGCCTGACGGTCTTGACCGCGGTGTGCACGCGTGGTCACTCTGACGTGATGCGACCAGGTTTCCTTCTCTACGGGCGGGTCCACGTGGACCTCCTCCGCCACGCGAGCGCGCGCTGTCCGGCTCCCTGAGCGGCGACGGCGATGACGGTAGACCCCGGTCGGCCCGGTGTGGGAGTGCGGGCACGGGGGGACGGCAGCACTCCCCGCAGAAGGAACAGTCCATGACGGCCTCGTCCGACCTCCAGGCGCCCCAGCTCGCCGGCGCCGACGTCCTGCGCTCCCTCTTCCGCCGGCAGGCGTCCACCGTCGCCGTGATCACCGCCAGCGGACAGCGGCCGGTGGGCTTCACCGCCACCTCGCTGACCTCGGTCTCCGCCGAGCCGCCGCTGCTCTCCTTCGGGGTGGGCACCACCTCGTCGAGCTGGCCCGTGCTCGCCACCGCCCGCTGGCTCGGCGTGCACCTGCTGGGCGAGCACCAGAGGGAGCTGGCCGCCACTTTCGCGCGCAGCGGCGCCGACCGGTTCGCCCCGCCCACCCGCTGGCGCAGCGGCCCCGAGGGCGTGCCGCTGCTCGACGGCGTTCTGGCCTGGGCGGTGTGCGAGGTGGAGGCCCGGATACCCGCCGGCGACCACCGGGTGGTGATCGCCCGCGTGCACGCCGGCGACCCGACGGGCACCGGTCGGCCGCTCCTCTACCACCAGGGGCGCTTCAACGCTCTGCGGGACTGAGGAATCCCGCCCCGCGCCGTTGGCAAGGTCACAGTTCAACGGCCTTGCGGACGGGGAAAACCGTAGCTGTACTGACGAGTAATATTTTGGTCGAGGGTGCGAGCCGCCCCGATCGGGGTCTGCCCCTGAAGGCGCCTATGCTGCCCACACACGGCAGTTTGCGAAGAGACGATGCAGTAGGAGAGCCGGCGTGAGCTTGAGGATCGTTGTCTGTGTGAAGTACGTGCCCGACGCCACCGGCGACCGGCACTTCGCCGAGGACCTGACCACCGACCGCGAAGCGGTGGACGGTCTGCTGTCCGAGCTGGACGAGTACGCGGTCGAGCAGGCGCTCCAGATCTCCGAGAACGCGGACGACGCGGAGATCTGCGTCCTGACCGTCGGCCCCGAGGACGCCAAGGACGCGCTGCGCAAGGCGCTGTCGATGGGCGCGGACAAGGCCGTGCACGTGGAGGACGACGACCTGCACGGCACCGACGCGCTGGGCACCTCGCTCGTGCTCGCCAAGGCCCTCGACAAGATCGGCTTCGACCTGGTGGTGTGCGGCATGGCCTCCACCGACGGCACCATGGGCGTGCTGCCCGCGCTGCTCGCCGAGCGCCTTGAGGTGCCCCAGGTGACCCTGCTCTCGGAGGTCGCCGTGGCCGACGGCAAGGTGACCGGCCGCCGTGACGGCGACACCGCCAGCGAGGAGCTGGAGGCCGCGCTGCCGGCGATCGTCTCGGTCACCGACCAGTCAGGCGAGGCGCGCTACCCCTCGTTCAAGGGCATCATGGCGGCCAAGAAGAAGCAGGTCGTCTCCTGGGACCTGGAAGACCTGGAGCTTGACGCCGACGCGGTGGGCCTGGAAGGCGCCTGGACCGCGGTCGAGACCGTCGCCGAGCGCCCCGCGCGCACCGCGGGCACCATCGTCAAGGACGAGGGCGAGGGCGGCAAGCAGCTCGCCGAGTTCCTCGCGGGCCAGAAGTTCATCTAGCCGGTGCCGCGCCGCCGGCGCCGCCCGCACCGGTCCGTCGGACCACGGGCAGCGCCCGCCGCGGCGCCGCCCGCCGGGCGCCCCCCGCGCCCCCGCCCCCCCCCTCGCCCCCTCGTGCGAGGTGAGCAGATACAATGCGGAAGTACAGGTCTTCGGGGCACACCTGGGGCGCCGCCGCCGCCAGCCCCAC
>NZ_JBEHZD010000340.1:0-8798 GCF_040240285.1 Streptomyces sp. HSW2009
GGCGGCGGGGCTGCGGGAACGGCCGCCGGGGGGTGGCCCGACTGCGCGCCATCCACACCGCCGCCGGCTTCCTCACCATCGCCGCCACCCTCACCGCCGCCACCGCGCGGTACGACCGGGGGCCCGGCGGCCCCGCCGCACTGGACGCCATCGGCTGGGTGCTGCTCGCACTGATCCAGGTCAGCGGGCTCGCCGTGCTGTACGCGGTGTGCCACCGCGGGCGCAGCGAGACCGCGATCGACCACACCCTGGACCGGCTCGCCGTCCGCAAACTGCCCGGCTTCTCGCTCGTTCTGCTGGCGCTCTCCGCCCTGTACGCGGGCTGGTCGCGGCCCGACTGGCAGTCGCAGGGCCGGCTGCCCGGCGACCAGAGCTTCGGCCTCATCGCCCTCACCCAGGTCGCGCTCATCCTCGCGCTGGCCGTGGTGGCCGGCATCCTCTACCGCTCGGCCGCCCGCGCCGGCCACACCGGCGGCCTCGCCCCGCAGCACGCGGCAGCCGGCGACCAGCCCGACCACCGGGTCCGCACCCCGCTGGCCGGACTCGCAGGACCCGCCGTCGCGGTGCTCGGCTGCGCGCTCGGCGGCGTGCTCACCGGCGGGGTCGCCCAACGCTTCGCCGACTGGCTGGACGGCGGGTCGACGCCCGGCATGGGCGGTGGCCCCATCGCGGGCCCGCCCGTCGTGCTGTCCTGGCAGGCCGCGGTGATCCCGCCGATCCTGCTGCTCCTGGTCCTGTTGCTGCTGGTCTTCGTGTGGCGGATCGGGCGGGTGCGCCGCGCGTTGGAGCCGACCACGGCGGACGGCTACCCGGGCGAGAAGCCCGACCCCGTACGCAGCAAGGAGATCGCCAACACCATCGCCCGCGCCGGTGTCACCGACTCCATTCCGTGGATCATCGGGCCCGCCGCCCTGCTGACGCTGCTGCTCGGCTGTCTCGCGGTGGCCGGCGCCTGGGCCACGGGCGAGGTGCCCGGCCGGGCGGCCGACGGCACGCCGGCGTTCATCGACGCGGTGGCCCAGGCCGCGCAGGGGCTCGGCTCCTGGCTGGTGGGCGTCGTGTTCGCGCTGCTGCTGGCGCTCGGCCGGCGCGCCTACCGCGACTCGGGCGCCCGCCGCACCGTGGGCATCCTCTGGGACGTGGGCACCTTCTGGCCGCGCGCCGCCCACCCGTTCGCGCCGCCCTGCTACGCCGAGCGCGCCGTCCCCGACCTCACCTGGCGGATGCAGACCTGGACCGAGAACACCGGTGGCCGCCTGGTCATCTCCGGCCACTCGCAGGGCAGCGTGCTGGCCGCGGCGGCCGTATGGCAACTGGACTGGCGCACCCGCCGCCGCGTCGCCCTGCTGACGTACGGCTCGCCGGTGGAGCGGCTGTACGGGCGCTGGTTCCCCGCCTACTTCGGCCCGGCCCAACTGGCGGCGCTCCACCAGGAGGTGCACTGCTGGCGCAACCTCTGGCGGTACACCGACCCGATCGGCGGCCCCATCGAACCGCCGGCCCTCGGCGACCCGCGGGCGCCCGCCGGCCGGCCGCCCATCGACCGGGGCGCGCTCAAGGACCCGCTGGTCTACGGCCGCACCGCCGACCACCCGCTGCCCGCACCGATCCTCGGCCACTCCGACTACCAGGCCGACCCCGCCTTCGCCGTGGAGCGGGCCGCACTGCTGGCCAGACTGGGCGACGGGGGAGTACCCGGGCAGCGCGCGACACAGCGGCCGACTCAGCACGCCGCGCGCGGTGATGAGGGCGGCGCCGCTGTCCTTGCCGATGTCGATGTCGATGTCGATGCGGATGCCGATGTCGCTGGTGACGCCGCGGCCCCGCGGGTCGATCCGGCGCCGGCGGGCTGAGGCCGGGGCGGCACGGCAACGCCCGTACGGACCGTGCTGAGCGAGCCCGGCGGCGCGGTCCGGCCGTGCCAGGCCGCTCGGCCCACGCGTCGGCCGCGCGGAACCGGCCGAAGCAGGCCAGACCGGCGCAAGCCAGGCCCGGCCGGGGCGGCAGCGTGGGTTCGGTCTGGCGGGACCGGTCAGCGCGGGCGCGGTCCGCCAGCCCAGGTCAGGGCAGTTCGGGCAGGTCCGTCGGGTAGAGCAGGGTGAGGTCGTCGGTGGTCGGGTCGGGGTGCTGGGCCACCCGGCCCGCGTGCCGCTCGACCATCGCCTCGAACGTCTGCCGCGCCGTGCGCCCGTTGCCGAACGCCGCGCCCCTGGGGAACGCCGTGAAGTACTTGACCAACATTTCGGACGTGCCGTCGGCGAGCCGGTACTCGTGCTCGTCGGCCTGCTGCTCCACGATCCGCAGCAACTCCTGCGGCGCGTAGTCGCCGAAGGTGATCGTCCGTGAGAAGCGGGAGGCCACCCCCGGGTTGACGGACAGGAAGCGGGCCATCTCCTCGGTGTAACCGGCGACGATCACCACCACCGCCTCCCGGTGGTCCTCCATCAGCTTCACCAGCGTGTCGATGGCCTCCCGGCCGAAGTCGCGCCCGGAGTCCTCGGGGGAGAGCGCGTACGCCTCGTCGATGAAGAGCACCCCGCCGCGGGCCCGCTCGAACGCCTCCTGGGTCCGGATGGCGGTGGAGCCGATGTGCTCGCCGACCAGGTCCACCCGGGACACCTCGACCAGATGGCCGCGCTCTAGCACCCCGAGCGAGGCCAGGATCTCGCCGTAGAGCCTGGCCACGGTGGTCTTGCCGGTGCCGGGCGAGCCGGTGAAGACCAGATGGCGGCGGACCGATGCGGCCTTCAGGCCCGCCTGCTGCCGCCGGCGGCCCACCTCGATCATGTCGGTCAGCGCCCGCACCTCGCGCTTGACGCTCTCCAACCCCACCAGGGCGTCCAACTCGCCGAGCACGGCGGTGGACTCCCTGGCCGGCACGGGCTCGGTCGCCGCTGCCGTCGTGGTCGGGGCGGTGCGCTGGCCGGGCAGGCCGCCGAGCAGGCCGACGGTCTGCACCGCCGGCTGGCCGGCCGCGCCCGAGGAGCCGCCGGCCGGCCCGACCGGGTGCGAGGGACCGGCCGTCGTGGCGCTCTCGTCGCTGGTGCAGTCCTCGCTGACCGGCCCCGGCTCGGCGAACTCGTAACCGCCGCGGGCACAGCGCTCGGTACGGCAGCGGGTGAGCGTCGAGCGGCAGCCGTCGATGATGTGGAAGCCGTAGCCGCCGCTGCCGGTGACCCGACAGCCGTGGAAGGAGCCGCGGCCCTCCGCCGACACGTAGAAACCGGCCTCGGTGGGGGAGGTCACGGTGCACCGCTCGATGGTCGGGTCGGCGCCCTTGGTGACGATCACACCGGTGGCCACGGAGTCGATGGTGCAGCCGGCCAGGGTGCCGCCGCTGCCGTGGTCGCGGAACCAGGCCCCGGTGGCCGCCTCCCGCACCCGGCAGTCGTCGAGTTGGGCGCTGGCCCCGTCGCTGACCGACACGGCGGTGTTGCGCACCTGCGTCAGATCGCTGTCCACCACGTCCACCCGGGAGCCCCGGTCGAGGACGAACAGCGCGTCCGGCACGTCGTGCACCCGGCACGAGTCGAGCACCGCAGCCGCCCCGTCGCTCACCCACACCGCCGGGTAGTCGCCGGTGCTGTCGTAGATCTCGCACTGGTTGGCGTCCACCCGGGTGCCCGGGTCCCACACCGAGAGCCCGTTGCGGCCGAACCTGCGCACCGTGGACCGGGTCAGCGTGAGCACCGAACGCGACCGCAGGTCGATGGCGTTCTCCGGTACGTCGTGCAGGTCGCAGTCGGCGAGCGTGAGCACCGCGTCGGTGTCCAGGTTGACCCCGTCGGCCGTGGTGCGGTGGATCTGACAGTTGGTGAGCAGGGCCGCGGCACGGGTGGCGACCTGGACGCCCGAGCCCTTGATCTCGTACACCTCACAGCCCACCGCCTCAAGGGTGCTGCCCTCGCCGGTGACCGAGAGCCCGGCGCCGCTGGCGTGGTGGATGCGGCAGCGCTCCAACCTGGGGTGCGCCCCGCCGCGCACCGAGACTCCCCACTGGCCGGCCGCGACCACCTCACAGTCCTCGAAGACCCCGGCCGCCCCGTCCAACACGCTGAACCCGATGCCGGCCGGATTGTCCACGGTGCAGCGGCGCACGGTGGGCCGTGCCGTGCCGCGGACCTCGATGCCAACGGCCGAGCGGGTGGCCACCCGGACGTCCGCGAGGTCCGCCGCGCCCTCCTCGACCAGCAGCGCCGGCGCGGCCGAGTCCTGGCCCTCGATGTGCAGGTCACGCACGACGGCCGCGGCCCGCACCGTCAGCGCCACCCCCTCGGTCGGGGCGATCCGCACCGCCCCCCTGGCGCCCTCGGGGCCGCGCAGCGTCACGGCCCGCGTCAGCACCACGTTCTCCCGGTAGGTGCCAGGGGCCACGGTGAGCAGGTCGCCGTCCCCCGCGGCCTCCAGGGCCGCCGTGAGCGAGGCGTACTCTCCCGTGCGCCGCCGCCACCGCGACGTACCGCTGTGCGTCACCTGGACCGAGCCCTGTGCCATGGCTTTGTCGTGCCCCCACCTCGTGCGTGCGTCCACCGGTTACGGCCGTGTGGTGTACCGGAGGAACACCGTAGCGTGCGCCGTGTGGGGGAGTTGACCGGTCAGTGTCCGGTGCCCGGCATGCCCCGGTCCCGTCCCGCCGGGACCGGCCGCAGCCGCCCCACGGGCCCCGCCCGACACGGGGCGACCGGTGCGCGGGACGGGCCGGCGCCGGCCGGTGTCACCGCAGCCGCATCGCCAGCGTGACGACGGCGCCGACCGTTCCGGCACTGACCGCCAGCCGGTCGGAGACCAACCGGGTCAGCCACAGGCCGCGCCCGCTGGGCGCCCCGTCGAGCCCCGGCAGCACGTCGGGGATCACCGCGTCGCTGAAGCCCGGCCCGCGGTCGCTGATGGTGCACTCCAGTTCGTTGCCGATCCGGCGCAGCAGCAGGTGCCCCCGGCCGCCGGCGTGCTCGATCGCGTTGGTGGCGATCTCGTCCACGGCCAGCACGAAGTCGCCGCGCCGAGCCTCCGCGAGCCCGGCCCAGGCCGCGCGCTCCTCCACCAGGACCCGCAGCAACGGCAGGTCGCGCGCGGTGAAGTCGCGGTCGAGCAGTCGTCCGTCCGACTCGCCGTCGAAGGGGCGGCGGGGATCGGCTAGCACTGACGGCTCACCTCGATCAATGTGAGCGTGGGCAGGGCGTCGGCGCCCAGGCGGCGCAGGGTGCGCGCGATCGCCGCCGGACAGGCGACCGACAGCGGCGGCCGGCCGGCCGCGGCGAGCACGAGCAGATCGCTGGCGCAGCCGAGCGAGAGGAACTGGAGCCGCGACAGGTCGACCGTCAACCGCCCGGCCGGCCCGGTACGGGCGAGCGCGGCCCGCACCCCGGCGCGGAACTCCGCCCGCCCGGTCAGGTCCGCCTCGCCGACCATCCACAGCGTGTCGTCGGTCGCCGCGATGGTGAGCACCCCGAGCCGGTCCAGCAGGCGGTAGGGGTGGGCCACCGCCATCCGGTCCAGCACGTCGGCGTCGAACCAGTGCCGGTCGTACGCGCAGACCTCGCTGTAGGGACGGCCGGTGAACAGGTGGTCGACGTGGGTCTCACGGTGCATCACCAGGCGCGGGTCGATACCCAGTCGACGCACCCAGGCCATGTCGATGAAGACGCGGTAGCCGGTGTAGCCCTGGCGCACCGCCCGGTCGGTCTCCTCGACCAGCCTGGACTCCTGGCGCGGAATGGTGAAGTCGCGGTCCGGGCTGATCAGCGCCTGCATGGAGGTGCACTCCAGTTGGCCGCTGGCCAGCGCAGGGGCCATGGACGGGCCGCCGGCGTGCAGGGCGCTGCGCACCTCGCGTACGTCCAGGTCGGGATCGGCGAGCACCGCGACCTTCTCGCCGCGCGCCACGCCGAGCCAGGCGAAGGCCGCCATGAGCTGCGCACGGGACTCGCCGTCTCCGTAACTCACGAAGGCATGGTCTCCAGGTCGCATGTGGTGCACGGGCATCAGCCGGCCGCGCTGCGCATCCGAGACGGGCATCTACCTGTCGGCCCCTCTCGTGACTGTCGCTGGCTGCCGTCCACTGCCCTCACCTGCGGTGGGCCGTTGCTGTCTACCGTGGCAGTACGGCTGCTGGCGTGGAGCCCCTACGGGGGCGCTTTCCGTGACAGACACTACGGGGAGTAGGGCGACGCGCCCCCCGGTGTGATCTCTATTGCATGCATTGCATGGATATTGCTCGGGAGTTGCTCAGACGCTGCCCGAAACTGGTCACTACTCAAGGATCTTGACCGGATCGCCCACCCGGAGGGTCCCGGTGTGCTCGGGGATCAGGTTCTGTCCGAACACCACCTTGTTGCCGATCCGATGGTGCGCGGCCAGCGTCCACAGCGGCTCCCTGCCGCGCTCGGTCGTCCGCTGGTCGGTGGTGGTGATCACGCACCGGGAACTCGGCTTGGCGACACGGAAGACGACGTCGCCGATGAGCAGCTTGCGCCAGCCGTCCTCGGCCCAGGGCGTACCGCCGTCCACGACCACGTTGGGCCGGAACCTGTTCATCGGCAGCGGGCCCTCGTGCGCGTGCTCCCCCTGCGCGATCAGGGCGTTCAGACCCGCCAGCGAGGCGGTGGTGGTCAGCAGCAGCGGCATGCTGTCGGCGAGGCTGACCGTTTCGCCCGGGCGCGCGTACTCCGGGCTGATCGGCCGGCGCCGCGCGGGGTCATCGAGGTGGACCAGATGCACCTCGCGCCCCAACAGCTCGCTGAACCAGGCGCTGCCCGCACCCTCGGTCCACACCAGCTCGACCGGGTCCTTGAACACCCGCACCGTGGAGATGCGGCTCGACTCCGGGTCGGGCGGCGACACGGTCAGTGGCTCGTGGCCGTCGGCGCTGAGGGCGATGCTGCCGTCCGGCAGCGGCCGGGCGGCCCCGAGGGCGAGTCGGGGCAGTTGGCGCTGCGTCAAGAAGGTGCCGTCGGGCTTGACCAACAGCCAACGGCGGTCGCCGGCGAGCCCCCACGGTTCGACCGTGGCCTCACTGAGCGCGTGCCCGCCCACGGACTTGACCGGATAGACGTGTATCGCGCTGAGCTGTGCGTCGGACATGCGCTCATCTTGCCAGCAGCAGATCGCGCCCGTGGCGGCCGGTGGCCGTTGCGTGGTCGGGCCACGTGGCGTACGGCACGTCTACGGCCCGTGGTGGACGGCCGCTGGACCTGCTACGACGCCGCCCCCGGCGTATCCCCACCGCGCCCGCGGCGTGCCCGCGGGCGGTGTCGACTGGAGCGGCTGTGCGATCAACGGGGGCCGGCCGCTGGCCGGCGGGTGGCTCAGTAGCCCTGGCCCGGGTGCGGGCGGCCGTACTGCTCCGGGTAGGGCGTCGGGTTCGGCCGCGGCGCCGCGGGGCGGGCGGCGATCGGACGCATCGCCTCGTACCCGTTCGGCGAAGCGGGGCGCTGCTGCTGCGCCTGCTGCGGGCCCGGGTAGCCGCGCGGGCCACCGGACTGCGGCGGGATGTACGGTGCCGGCGCCTGCTGGAGCGCGGGCTGTCCCGGGGCCTGCTGGCCGTACGGGGGCGGGGTGTGCTGCCCCTGGGAGGGGCCGGCCGGCAGTGCCGGCAGGGCCGCCGGGAGCGCCGGCGGGAAGTGGCCGCCCGGGTCATACGGCGACGGCACACGGATCGGTGCGATCTGAGGTGTGCCCCGCTCGGCGACAAGGCTGTCGTAGATGGGGGTGTCGGCGAAGTCCGGCGCGGGGTAGTAGCCGCCGCCGTAGCCGCTGCGGGGGAGGGTCATAGCCCTTAAGTTAAGCCCACCATGTGCTGGTTGGGGAGCCCGGCAAGAGTGTTGTTTCACGGGTTCCGTAGGGTCGTGGCACCTAATACGAGCGAATTCGGGAAAATCGGTCGCCGAGGTACGTTGAGATCCTGTAAAGAGCGCGTTCTGGACGGGTCGCCAACAGTTCTTCCGGTGCCCGGCGAGTGAAAGGAAAGTGGGGGAACATGACGATGCGCAAGGGCATGAACGTGCCCGTCCCGGCCCCGGCGGTACGAATCGAGCTGGGCTGGCGCGGCGGGGCGGGTGTGCCTGACGTGGACGCGTCGGCCCTGCTGTTGGCCGGTGGCAAGGTCCGCTCCGATGCGGACTTCGTCTTCTACAACCAGGCCCAACACGCCTCCGGCGCGGTGCGGCACGAGGGCAAGCGCACCGGGGCCGAGGTCACCGACAGCCTGTCGGTCCAGTTCGCTCAGGTCGAGTCGGACATCGAGACCATCGTGCTGGCCGCATCGGCCGACGGCGGCACCTTCGGCCAGGTGCCGGGGCTGCACATCAGGGTGTTGGACGCGGCCGGCGGCGCCGAACTCGCCAGGTTCGACAGCGACGACGCCTCCGTGGAGACCGCGTTCGTCCTCGGCGAGCTCTACCGACGCCAGGGCGCCTGGAAGTTCCGCGCCGTCGGCCAGGGGTACGACACCGGCCTGGCCGGCCTGGCCACCGACTTCGGCATCACCGTCGACGAGCCGCAGCCGGGCCCCGCCGACACCCCGGCCGCCCCGGTGACCGCTCCGCCCCCGCCGCCCACGGCCCCGGCCGCTCCGCTGCCCCCGCCGCCCGGCGCTGCCCCGCAGCCGCAGGCCGCGGGGCAGGGGGCAGTTCAGCCCCGGCCGTCAGGGGCGCATGAGGACGGCGGCCGGGACACCGGCTCGTTCGGCTACCCGGACGCCCACGCCGCGCAGGCCGGCCAGCCGCTGCCGCAGGCCGACCAGCCGGCTCGCCGGCCCCTGCACCAGGGCCCGCCGCAGCCCCAGCACGCCGGCGGCCGGG
>NZ_JBEHZD010000341.1:0-8791 GCF_040240285.1 Streptomyces sp. HSW2009
CCCCCCGCTGGCCGGCCCCGCCGGGGGGGGTGACCTGCTTCCATCACGGGCGGGGGGGGGGGGGCGGGGGCGGGGCCGGGGGGGGGGGCGGGGGGGGGGGGGGGTCGGCCGCCCCGTCACGGCCGGGCCGGTCGCCGGTGAGCCACCAGGCGGTGCCGCCCGCCCCGGCCGCCAGCAGGGTGCCGGCGGCGAGCGTGCCCAGCAGGCGCCTGCGGGACGCGGCGGAGGCAGCCGGGGGCGCGGGCGGCCGGACCGGCGGCGGTCCCGCAGCACCCGGGTCGTCGACCAGGCGCCGGGCCGCCGCCTCGTGGCCGCGGATGTCGTCGGCCAACGGTCCGGCGCACCAAGGGAGTTCGACGCCGTGGTGCGGGTCGGCCGCGGTCTGGATCTGGTGGGGCAGCGGCCGGTCGGCCGGGGCCTTGGCCAGGCAGGGCCGGATGAGGTCGCGCAGCGGCGCCGGCACCGCGTCCAGGTCGGGTTCGCCGTGCACCACCTCGTACAGCACGCCCGCCGCCGTACCGCCCGGGTAGGCCGGACGGCCGGCCGCGGTGAAGGCGAGCACGGCGCCGAGCGCGAACACATCGGCGGCCGGTCCGGTGCGCCGGCCCAGGACCTGTTCGGGGGCGCCGTAGCCGGGGGTGGCCGGGATCTGTCCGGTGTGGGTGAGGGTCAGGCCGTGCTCGGGGCGGGCGATGCCGAAGTCGATGATGCGCGGGCCGTGCGAGGTGAGGATGACATTGCCCGGCTTCAGGTCGCGGTGGACCAACCCCGCGCGGTGGATGTCGCCGACGGTGCGGGCCAGGGAGTGCGCCACCTGGCGCCACGGCGCCTCGCCGAACGGCCCGTACCTGCGCACTGCTTCGGTGAGGGTGGGTCCCGCCAGGTACTCGGTGGCGATCCACGGCCGGCCCGACTCCACGTCGGCTGCCCGCACCCGGGCCACCCCGTCGCTGGTGACCGCGCGGGCGGTCAGCGCCTCGCGCACGAAGCGCCGTGCGAGGTCGCCCTCCCCCACAAGTTCGGGCAGCAGCATCTTCACCGCGGCGACCCGTCCCTGCGCGTCGTGCCCCAGGTACACCCGCCCCATGCCTCCCGTGCCGAGCACTCCGACGACGCGGTAGGGGCCGAGGCGCAGCGGGTCGTGGGGGCCGAGCGGTTTCACGCGGTCTCCTTCGCGGTGGGTGGGTGGGTGGGTTGGTTGCGGTGGGTGGGTTGCTGGCTGGCGCGGGGTGGCTCGGGTGGGTGGCTGCGGTAGGTGGGTTGGCCGGTTGGTGCGCGGTGGCTGGGTGGCTCGGGTGGGTGCCCGGGTGGGTGGCTCGGGGTGGGTGGGTGGCTGCGGTAGGTGGGTTGGCCGGTTGGTGCGCGGTGGCTGGGTGGCTCGGGGTGGGTGGGGGTCCGTTGCGGGGTTCGGGCGGTGACTGAGGAAGTGGCCGGGGTGGGCTGCCCGTACGGCACGTGGTCGGGCGACGGGGTGGCCGAGCGGCCGGGGGCGGGTGGGGTTCAGAGCAGTGGGAGGGCGAACGTCTCGTGCTGTTCGCGGAGGTAGAGCCGGCCGCGGGCGGGGTCGGCGGTGAGTAGCGTCGCATCGGTCTCGTAGGTCCACACCGCCCGGTGCGTGCGCCGGTCGACCGCGCGCAGCCCCCGGTCATCGAGGCCGTAGAGGTACTTGGCGCCGACCACGGGCGGCGCCTCACGGTTCAGGTGCCGGCCCGTCAGCCCCTCCTCGATCCAGTTGAGGCTGCCGGTGAGGGCGTCGACGGCGACGAGCCCACGATCGCCCTCGGTGCAGTAGATGACGCCTTCGTGCACGGTCGGCACCCCGTACCTACGGGTCTGGCCCGCGTTGTCGCCGACGTCGCGCAGGTCGCCGAACCGCCAGCGCCGATCGCCTTCGGTGATGCGCCACGCGTCGATGACCGTGTCGCTGAAGTACACGTGGCGCGTGTCGTGCACGGGCTCGGTGGGCGGCTGGCCTTCGTAGTCCTCGGTGCGCGACCACTCCTGCCGGCCGTCGGCGACGGCGTGTACGGCGAAGTCGGCGGCGCCCTCGTAGGCCGCCGGGCGGTGGAGCAACAGGTGCTCGCCGCTGACGGTGGCGCCGAGCACGGGCCTGACGTCCGGGGCCGGCGGCGCGGGCAGCGGCCGGCGCCAGTGCTCGCGGCGGCTGCGCAGGTCGACGGCGAGCAGGTACCAGCGGTTGCCCGCCGCGGTGCGGGCCGCCAGGTAGGCGCGGTTGCCCGCCACGCACAGGAGTTGGTTGCGCGCCTCGCGGCCGTCCAGGTCGGCCCGCTCCAGCAGCGGTTTGCCCAGCTCACCACGGGTGGGATCGACCTCGGCCAGTACCAGCGCGGCGCCCTCGTCCACCTCGCGCAGCGCGTAGACGACCGTGCCGTCGGTGGCCCAGCGCCAGGCTTCGGAGACGTTCGACTGCCAGGTGCCCTCGCCGCTCTCGGGGTTGACGCCGGCCAGGACGATGCCCGCCGGCATCACCAGGCCCCGCCGGGTGGGCACGATGTCGCCCTCGGCGTCGGGGCGCCGGCCGGTGAACGTCCACAGCCGGTCGGGGGGCCGTTGCCGAGTGACGGTACGGGTACGGGTCGGGCGCGCGGCGGGCGTCCGGTCCCGCTCGCCGCGCCAGGCCCAGGCCGCGCCGCCGGCCAGTGCGGCGCCGACGACGGTGCCCGCGCCGGCTGCGAGCAGCAAGCGCCGGGTGGGACCTGGGGCGGCGACGACCGGCGCGGGGGGTGGTGGCAGATCGGCGGGTGGGGGTGGCAACCGGGGTGGCGGTGGCTGCCACAGGGTGTCGGCGCGCCGTGCGATCTCGCGCAGTACGGCCGGCGGCAGTGCGTCGGCCAGCAGGGCCGCGCCGTCGTCCGCCGCGAGTTCGGCGGCCAGCTCCGTGGTGCTGGGCCGGTCGGCCGGGTCCTTGGCCAGGCAGCGGGCGAGCAGCGGGGCCAGGCTCGGCGGTACGGCGCCGAGGTCGGGGGCGGCGTGGCGGATGCGGTAGTGGAGTTCGTCGGGTCGGCCGGTGCCGAACGGGGGGCGCCCCGATGCGGCGAAGGTCAGCACCCCGGCCAGGGCGAACACATCGCCGGCCGCCGTGTGTTCCCACCCTGCGGCCTGTTCGGGGGACTGGTACGTGGGAGTGCCGAGGGTGTGGCCGAGGCCGGTGAGCGGCTGGTCGCCGAGCGCACGGGCGATGCCGAAGTCAATGAGCTTGGGGCCCGTCGCGGTCACGATGACGTTGGCCGGCTTGAGGTCGCGGTGCACCGCCTCGCAGCGGTGGAGTTGGCCGAGCCCGTCGGCGAGCGCGGCACCCACCTGGCGCACCGCGCGCTCGGGCAGCGCCCCGCAGAGCCGTACCGCGACGTCGAGCTGCGGCCCGATCACGTACTCCATCGCCAGCCAGGGCTGCGGGGCGACCGGGTCGGCGTCGTAGACGGTGGCGGCGTGCGGGCCCTGGGTGACGCGCGCCGCGTCCGACTCCAACCGGAAGCGGCTGCGCGCCGCCGGCTGGGTGGCGAGGTGCGGGTGCAGCGTCTTGACGGCCGCGGTGCGCCCGCCGGCCGTCCTGGCCAGGTAGACGGTGCCCATGCCGCCGGCGCCGATGCGGGCCAGCAGGCGGTAGGCGCCGAGGGTGTGCGGGTCGTCGTGGGCGAGAGGGGAGAGCATCGCGTCAGGGCACCTCGGTGGGAAGCCGGGCAGCGAGGGTGTGTGCCGCCTGTGCGGACAGGGCCGCGCCGCCGCGGCCGGGAAGGGGAGTGGGCTCGGTACCCAGGGTGAGGGTCCCGTAGCCGGCCGATGGCATCAACTCGCCGACTAGCTGGGCGGGTTGGGGCCTTGCTTCGGGATCGCGGGCGAGGCAGGACGTGATCGGCGCGCGTAACCCGGCGGGGATCTCGGCGCGCTCGGGCACGGCGTGCCCGGTGGCCGCGTACGCCAGGACGGCGCCGAGCGCGTACACGTCGCCCGGCTGCTCGATCGGGCCGCCGGCGAGTTGTTCCGGCGCCAGGCACTCCTGGTCGACACCGGGCAACCCGGCTCGCGGCGCCCCGTCGGGGGCCGTGGCGCGCACCGCCCCGAAGCAGCCGAGCACCGGCCCGTACGCGGTGAGCAGGACCGCTCCGGGGCTGAGCCCCGCGTGGGACAGGCCGGTGGCGTGCGTGGACGCCAACGCCTCGGCGAGGGTGGCGCCGATCATCCGTACCGTTTCCTCGGGCAGCGGGCCCTCCTGTGCGGCGAGTGCCGCGGTCAGTGGGACGGCCGGCCGGTAGGGCGTGGCGTGCCACGGGAACGCGGTGGTGCCGCCGACCTCCCGCACCGGCCACAGCCCCGGCTGGGCCAGTTCACCGGCCTGCCGCGCCTCGGCCGCCCAACGCACCGGGTCCACCCCGGCCGCCGGCAGGCTCACCCAGACGGAGCGCGCACCGTCCGCGCTGCGCGCCAGGTAGCGACGCTCGGGCGGCGTGCGGGACCCGTACGCCGCGTCGAGGCGGGCCAGCGTGACGTACTCCCCGATGCGTGGTGGATCATCAGCCCTCGAGCCTTCCAAGTCTTGCCCCCTCAGCCGGCGTTGGCAGGCGAGCCTACTGGGGTGGGGGCGGGAGTGGGGTGGGGGATGGGTGTGGGTCGCCCCCCGTGGGGGGCCGCGGCGCGGGCCGGTGGAGGGCTGCGGGCTGCGGGCTGCGGCGGACCCGCCGAGTAGGGTGGGTTTGGCCGACGGGGTGTGTGGCTTGGCTTTGTGTCGGACTCGGCTTTGCGTATGGCCGGCCTTGTATGTGGGCCGGCTTCGTGACCTGGCCGGCTGGCAGTCAGCTCGGCTCAGTGGTCCTTGCCCGGGCAAGGTTGGTCCGAGGTACGGATTGCCGGCGACCAGCGTGAACGGGTGGTCCCTGCGGCTGCGGGGCGGTCCGGCCGGGTGGCTGTCGGTCGTTTGAAGGGGGTGCGGTCCCCGCACGTGCGGGGGTGGTCCGATCCACGGCTTGCCCGCGACCAGCGTGAAGGTGTGGTCCCCGCGCAGGCGGGGGTGGCCGGCCCAAGCGGGGTGGCCTGCCTTGGATCGCCGCATCGCGCCGCGGGATTCCTTCTCCGTACGGGGCCCGTACGGGGTGGTTCGGGCGCAGTCCAGCACGTCGGCAACCCGCCCGAGCAACCCCCGCCCGTACGCCGCCCGGCCGGCCCCGCCTCTCCCTCGCGCCACACTCCCCCCCCGTCCGTACGCGTACGGCCCACCCCCCGGGCCCCACGGCCCGCAGCGCCCCGCACCATCTGCTGCCCGATCGGGCAAGGAGGGCTGCCCCGGTCCCGCAGCGGTGAGGCTGGACGGGGCGCGGGCGGGGCGCTCAGCCTGGAGGGGCAGGCAGACGGGGGCGGAAACGTCGCGAGGGAGTCGACGATGCAGGAGCACGACCACGACAGCGGCCCCGAGCACCAGCACCAGCACCAGCACCAGCACGAACACGGTGCGGCTGCCGTGCGGCAGCCGGGTGCCGAGGCCCAGGAGCGGGCCCGTACCCCGCACGTGCTGCGGGCCGCGGTCGCCGGCCGTACCGATGTCGTCGGCCGCTCGGGCATGGCGACGTTGCAGCGCGCCGTCGGCAACAGCGCCGTGCGCGCCCTGGTGCAGCGTGCGCGGCGCGAGGAGGCCGGTGACCAGGCCGATGCCGCCGGTTCCGCGGCACAGCCGCGGTCCTCCGTGCACGACGTGCTGTCTTCGGGCGGTGGCCGCTCGCTCGATGCCGATACCCGTACGGACATGGAGGCCAGGATCGGCGCTGACTTCTCGGACGTGCGGGTGCACACCGACGACGCGGCGCACGCCTCCGCGCAGGAGGTCGGGGCCCATGCGTACACCGTCGGCAACAACGTCGTCTTCCAGCGCGACGCCTACGACCCGTCGTCCCAGCAGGGGCGGACCATGCTGGCCCACGAGCTGACCCATGTGGTCCAGCAGCGTTCGGGGCCCGTCGACGGGACCGACGCGCCGGGGGGCATCCGGGTGAGCGATCCGCAGGACCGGTTCGAGCAGGAGGCCGTCGCCAACGCCGAGCGGGTGATGGCCCAGCCGCCGGCGGCTCCGACGGCCGACACCGGGCCGACTCCCGCACCTGCCACCACGGCCGGGCCTGCCGTGCAACGCGCGCTCGCCCCGACCGTGCAGCGCGCCGACGACGAGGGCGAGGACGAGGAACCCGCCGATGTGCAGGGCGCGTTCGTCCAGCGGGCCGCGGCGAAGCCGGAGGACTTGGAGAAGCAGGAGGAACAGGAAGGGCAGGAGGAGACTCCGGGCGGGTGAGCCCGGGGTGGGTGGGTCTTGGCTAGGTGGGTCCGGGCTCGATGGGCCCGGGCCGGGATGGCGCGGTCCGCGTGGACGCGGGTCGTCCGCCGCGTTGGTGTGCGGCCCTGGCGCCGGCTCACCACCGGGGCTCCCGCCGGCCGCATCAGGTGGCCGCGCTGCTGCTGGGGCGGCCCGGCCGTGTGCCGCCACCCCAGGGGTGCCGCCGCACCATGGGTACTGCCCCGGGCCAGCTCAGCCACCCGGCCGGGCCCCACCGGACCCGCGGGGCCGCTCCCACCCAGTCAGCCACCGGCCGAGCGCCGCCGTCCCGCGGGGGAAGCGCCACTCCCACCCAATCCCCCCCCCACCCGCACGCCCCGACCCCACTCCCCCGCTCAGTTCCGTGCCGGGGCGTCCGCGCTCAGCAGTCCGCCCAGGAACAGCGATTCCACGCACTGGGTGGGGCGCGGCGCCTTCACCGGCTTGCCCACCTCGCGGCAGCTCACCGAAATGGTGACCTTGCTCTTCGCCGGCACCTGGATGGGGGTGACGAAGTGGTAGTCGGAGTCCCGGAAGTTCTCCAGCGCCAGGTTGAGGAGTTGCCCGTCCTGGCTGGAGACGGTCAGCGTGCCGGCGTCACCCTGCGGGTTCTGCACCACGATGTCGGTCAGCGCGAAGGTCTTGCCCGCGGGCACCGTGTACGCGTCGCGGGTCGTGGAGGACCCGCCGACGGCGTCCTGCACCTGCACCCGGGCGCTCTTCGGCGCGGCCGGGCCGCCCGGCTCCCCGGGCTTCGCCCCCGCGGTGGCCGCCCCCCCCCCCCCCCCCCCGCCCCCCCGGGGGCCCCCCCCCCCCCCCCCCCCCCCCGGGGGGGCGGGGGGGGGGGGCGGCCCCGCCCGGCTCCCCGGGCTTCGCACCGGCGTTGCCGGCCGACCCACCCTGCCCGCTGCCGCCGTTGCGACCGCCCCCCTGCCCCGCGCCTCCGGTGGCGCCGGCGTTGGCCGCGCCCCCGTCGGCGCCGCCGCCGGACGCACCACCGTTCGCGCCGCTGCCGTTCGCGCCGGAGCCCCCCGCGGTGTCGCCGTTCTGCCCGGATTGGTTGTTTCCCGCGCTCCCCGCGCCCGGCCCGTTCTTCCCGTCGTCGTCCTTGATGGCCGACTCGACGGCCTCGGGCGTGATGGCCTCGCGGGCCGCGGACCGCACCGTGGGCCGCAGCAGCGCGTACCACAGCCCGGCCAGCACACCCACCAGCAGCACCGCGACCATCACCGCGCGGGGCAGCCAGTGCGGCAGGATCGGTTGCTGCTCGTACGAGCCGTCCACCAGCACCGGTTCGCGCGGCGGTGCCGCTCCGGCACCGGACGCGTCCCGCGGCGTGGCCACCACCTGGAACGGGTGGGTGATCGGCGCGCCGCGCCAGAGCCGGTTCGTCGGGCGCACCGCGAGGTGGGCGAACTTCGCCTCGCCCGGCGGGACGGTCACATCGCCCGGCTCGGCGGTCACCTTGGCCCGCTCCGCGCCCTCCTGCACGGTCAGCCCGATGGCCAGCCGCGTGTTGCCCAGGTTGTCGATGGCCAGCTTGTGCCGGCCGCGCCAGGCGCTGCGCGAGGAGCGGGGCACGAGTTCGGCGGTGACCTCGGCGAACGGCAGGACGGTGATGGTCCGTTCGGGCACCTGGGTGTGCTCGGTGTCATGGGTGGGGATCACCCGCAGACCGAGCGGCGTGGGCCCGGCGGCGATCCTGGCGGTCCGCGGCGGGCGCAGCTTCAGCGTCGCGGTGCCCGAAGCACCGGGGTAGAGAGACAGCGCCGCGGGTTCTACTGTGACCCAGGCGGCGCAGGGCCCGACCACCTCAAATCGGTACTCCTCCACGGTGGTTCCCGCATTGCGCACCTGTACGGAGAGGTCTGCCTCGCCACCAGGCTGCACCGATACGGGCGAGTCGTCCAAGCTGGCCGAAACACTCATGCCCGGAAGGTACGGCGCACCGCACGGGACGGGAGTGGCCGCGCAGGAACACTTTCGGGCAGAACCGGGTTCGCTCTGAGCCATCGCGCGCTTCCCGGGGTGCGGGACGGAGCATGTCCGGGAAGGGGCGCCACAGCCGAGGGGCCCTACGGAAAGCGACCTGAGTGATGGCGCGGTTCCATTTGTGTCAGGTCCATGGCAGATATGGGGGCGATGGAACGGTATGCAATCAACGACGACGGAACGCATCCTGGTAGATCTGCGAGCGCAGGACCCCGTCTCGCAGGCGGGTGTGGCAAGTCAACTTCGCGCCAGACCCGAGGTGCGCGTCATCGATCCGAACACGACGGAGGACGCGCAGGTGGCAATCGTGGTCGTGGACCTCATCGACGACGAGGTCCTGGGCCAACTCCGGCAGATCCAACGGGCCGGCACCGGGCGCGGCGTGCTGATCACCACGCACATCGACGAGCAGCAGCTCGTGAGTGCGGCGGAGTGCGGTTTCATCGGGGTGATCCGGCGTACGGAGGCGACGCCGGAGCGGTT